>NZ_JBEXLP010000078.1:0-32681 GCF_040610035.1 Streptomyces sp. NPDC004542 | reverse complement strand
ACAGGAGCGGCTCGCCGCCTCCGCCGCCGTTGTGACCCGTCCTGCGGTTCCGGGGCCTTCGCACGCCGGGGCGGGACTCACGCCTTGGTGAGGTCCTCGGCCTCCTCCTCGGGTTCGCGGCCCGGGGTGGGGAGGTTCCACCTGGTGATGGCGAAGCGGAAGACCGAGTAGTAGACCGCCGCGAAGACCAGGCCGATCGGGATGATCAGCCAGGGCTTGGTCGCGAGGTTCCAGTTGAGCGCGTAGTCGATGAAGCCCGCGGAGAAGGTGAAGCCCGCGTGCACGCCGAGCGCCCAGGTGATCGCCATGGACAGGGCGGTGAGCACCGCGTGGATTCCGTACAGCACCGGGGCGATGAACATGAAGGAGAACTCGATCGGCTCGGTCACACCGGTCACGAAGGAGGTGAGCGCGAGCGAGATCATCATGCCCAGCACGGCCTTGCGGCGCTCGGGGCGGGCGGCGTGGGCGATGGCGATCGCGGCGGCCGGGAGGCCGAACATCATGATGGGGAAGAAGCCCGACATGAACTGTCCGGCGGTCGGGTCGTGGGCGAAGAAGCGGGTGAGGTCGCCGTGCACGACCGTGCCGGCGGAGTCCTTGAAGTCGCCGATCTGGAACCAGGCGACGGAGTTCACGAACTGGTGCATGCCGATCGGGATCAGCGCGCGGTTGATCAGGCCGAACAGACCGGCACCCGCGGCGCCGAGACCGGTGATCTGCTCGCCGACGTTCGAGATGCCCTCGCCGATCGGCTTCCAGACGAGCCCGAAGAGGACGCCCATGGCGGTGCCGACGAAGGCCATGACGATCGGCACCAGACGGCGGCCGTTGAAGAAGCCGAGCCAGTCCACCAGCTTCTTGCGGTGGTAGCGCTGCCACAGCACGGCGGCCAGCAGACCCATCAGGATGCCGCCGAGGACCCCGGGGTTGTTGTAGGTCGCCGCTATGTCCGCGCCCTTCTGGACCTTCGCCTCGGTGACCGGGAACGCCTTCAGGACATTGCTGTAGACCAGGAAGCCGACCAGGGCGGCCAGGGCCGTGGAGCCGTCGGACTTCTTGGCGAAGCCGATCGCGACACCGATGCAGAACAGCAGCGGCAGGTTGTCGAAGATCGCGCCACCGGCCGTCGCGAACACCGCGGTGACCTTGTCCGGCAGGTTGAGCTTGTCGTGCACGTCCTGCTGGCCCAGCCGGAGCAGGATGCCCGCCGCCGGCAGCACGGCGATCGGGAGCTGCAGGCTGCGGCCGACCTTCTGCAGGCCCTGGAACAGGCCGGATCCCCGCTTCTTCGCGGGGACCGCCGCCGGCGCGGTGGCGGTGCTCATACTTCCTCCATAGGGGCATGGCGCCGCCCCGGGGCGTGGGGAGGGAGGACGGCGACTTCTCTGGTCTAAACCACTAAGTGGTTTAGACCATGTTGTAGCAGATGAAGGCGGCGCAAGGAACCCGCCCTTCCCGATCGGCGACGGCCGCCGCCCGCCCGGGCTTGGCGACCATCGGTCAGCTGGTGTAGACCAGTCGATACAGTGCGGTTCCGCCGTCGCGATCGCCATCATTCGGTATGTCCGACATGAATGCGAGCGAAATCGGACTAATTGTGATTACCGCTACATAGCGGCTTGGATCAGGGGATACAGGGAGACGGACATGGCCAGCAAGGCTGAGAAGATCGTCGCCGGACTCGGCGGCATCGAGAACATCGAGGAGATCGAGGGCTGCATCACCCGGCTGCGCACCGAGGTCGCCGACCCCTCGCTGGTCGACGAGTCCGCCCTGAAAGCCGCCGGCGCCCATGGCGTCGTCACGATGGGCACCGCCGTCCAGGTCGTCATCGGCACCGACGCCGACCCGATCGCGGCGGAGATCGAAGACATGATGTGAGCCACCCCGGCCCACCCCGACGGGGCTCCTCCCACCGCGGGAGGAGCCCCGTCCGCATCTGGCACTAGGCTCGTCGCCATGTCTCGAATCGACGGCCGCACCCCCGAACAGCTCCGCCCCGTCACCATCGAACGCGGCTGGAGCAAGCACGCCGAGGGCTCCGTCCTCGTCTCCTTCGGCGACACCAAGGTCTTCTGCACGGCCTCCGTCACCGAAGGCGTCCCCCGCTGGCGCAAGGGCAGCGGCGAGGGCTGGGTCACGGCGGAGTACGCCATGCTCCCCCGCTCCACCAACACCCGCGGCGACCGCGAGTCCGTCAAGGGCCGCATCGGCGGCCGGACCCATGAGATCAGCCGCCTCATCGGCCGCTCCCTGCGCGCCGTCATCGACTACAAGGCGCTCGGCGAGAACACCATCGTCCTCGACTGTGACGTTCTCCAGGCCGACGGCGGCACCCGCACCGCCGCCATCACCGGCGCGTACGTCGCCCTCGCCGACGCCGTCGCCTGGGCCCAGGGCAAGAAGCTCATCAGGGCCGGCCGCCAGCCGCTGACCGGCACGGTCTCCGCCGTCTCCGTCGGCATCGTCGGCGGAGTCCCGCTCCTCGACCTCTGCTACGAGGAGGACGTCAAGGCCGAGACCGACATGAACGTCGTCTGCACCGGCGACGGCCGCTTCGTCGAGGTCCAGGGCACCGCCGAGGCCGAGCCCTTCGCCCGCGACGAACTCGACGCCCTGCTCGACCTCGCCGTCACCGGCTGCGCCGACCTGGCCGGACTCCAGCGCAAGGCCCTCGAGACGGTCCTCGCCGAGTAGCGGACCTCAGGCGCTTCTCGGGCCGGACTCCAGACGTCCCCTAGTCGGCGTCGGGAGCATCGGGCGGGGCGGCCGGCGCACGCAACCCGGCCACCCGCCCCCGCGTCCCAACGGATACCGACGGGGGCCTCCCGCGGGGGCCCGATCAGGGGAGGGAACCCAGTCATGGCCGCGAGCCCGCACCGCCGTACCCGCCGCACCTCGATCGCCCTCGCCGCAGCCGGCACCGTACTGGCCGCCGGCCTGGCCGCCGGCTGCTCCGCCGTCGACAAGGCCCTGGACTGCATGCAGACCGCCCACTCCGTCGCCGACGACATCACCGACTTACAGTTCGAGGCCGCCCACGCGGTCGTCAACCCCGATCGGGCCGACGCCTCGCTCGACGACATCGACAAGGACCTGAAAGAGATAACGGACAAGACGGATAACGCGGACGTCCACAAGGCCGCCGACGACCTCGACAAGGCGGTGGACAACGTCCGCACCGCCATCAAGAACGGCGACAGGACCCCTGACCTCAGCCCCGCCCGCGACGCCGCCGGCGAACTGACCAAGGTCTGCTCCCCCTGATACTGGAGGACATGACCCGCCTGATCCTCGCCACCCGCAACACCGGAAAGATCACCGAACTCCGGGCGATCCTCGCCGACGCAGGCCTGCCCCACGAACTCGTCGGCGCGGACGCCTACCCCGACATCCCCGACGTCAAGGAAACCGGCGTCACCTTCGCCGAGAACGCCCTCCTCAAGGCCCACGCCCTCGCCCAGGCGACCGGCCTGCCCGCCGTCGCCGACGACTCCGGCCTCTGCGTGGACGTCCTGGGCGGCGCCCCCGGCATCCTCTCCGCCCGCTGGGCCGGCCGCCACGGCGACGACAAGGCCAATCTCGACCTGCTCCTCGCCCAGCTCTCCGACATCGCCGAAGAACACCGCGGCGCCCACTTCGCCTGCGCGGCGGCCCTCGCCCTGCCGGACGGGCGGGAACAGGTGGTCGAGGGCCAACTCCGCGGCACCCTGCGTCACGCCCCCACCGGCACGAACGGCTTCGGCTACGACCCGATCCTCCAGCCGGAGGGCGACGTGCGGACCTGCGCGGAACTCTCCCCCGAGGAGAAGAACGCGATCAGCCACCGGGGGAAGGCGTTCCGGGCGCTGGTGCCGGTGGTCCGGGAGCTGTTGGGCTGAGGACGAGGAAAGAGGGGCCGTCCGGTCGGACGGCCCCTCCGGGTACGTGCGGCCGGTGGGACTCGAACCCACACGGGTGTGAACCCACTGGGACCTAAACCCAGCATGACTGCCAAATTCCATCACGGCCGCTCAAAAACGGTCATCACGCTCGACCGGCGGCGCTCAGTCTACGGGTTGGAAGGACCGCCCGGCGAGAGGTACCGCTCCCTTCCGGCGGCACCACGTCTCCGTCACGGCAGGACAGTTGGGCCCGTACCGAGTCCTCCCGGTGCGGGCCGCTGAGCAGCGGGCGTGCCCTGGAGGCCTCAGATGCCCAGATCCTTGATGATCTTGGCCACGTGGCCCGTCGCGCGGACGTTGTACAGGGCCCGTTCGACCTTGCCCTCCTCGTCGACGATCACCGTGGAGCGGATGACGCCGAGGTAGGTCTTGCCGTAGTTCTTCTTCTCGCCGTACGCCCCGTAGGCCTCGGTGACCTTCTTGTCGGGGTCGGCGAGAAGGGTGACTTTCAGGGATTCCTTCTCCCGGAACTTCGCGAGCTTCTCGGGGGCGTCGGGCGAGATGCCGATGACGTCGTAACCCGCGCCGGCGAGGACGTCGAGGTTGTCGGTGAAGTCGCAGGCCTGCTTGGTGCAGCCTGGAGTGAGGGCCGCGGGGTAGAAGTAGACGATGACCTTGCGGCCCTTGTGGTCGGCCAGGGACACCTCGGTGCCGTCGGCGTCGGGCAGGGTGAAGGCGGGGGCCACGTCCCCGGGCTGAAGTCGCTCGCTCATCGGTCCAGCGTAACCGGGGGTCCTGACGGCGCTGTCGGCTCCGGAGCTGACAGACTGTCCAGCACAGACGCACTCAGCAGACTTCGGAGGCCGTACGGTGGCGGAGACGTCGGACACCAGAACCCCGGCGCAGATCGAGGCGGACATCAAGCGCCGCCGCGAGGTGCTGGCCGAGACGCTGGACGAGATCGGGGTGCGGGTGCATCCGAAGACCATCGTCGGGGACGCCAAGGCCAAGGTGGTCTCGCACATCGACCACACCCTCGGGCGCGCCTACATCCAGGTCAACCGGGCCGTGAGCGAGGTGCGGGCCCAGTTCGTGGACGAGGACGGAGCGCCCCGGCTGGAGCGTGTCGTACCCGTCGCGCTCGTGGCCGTCGGGCTCGTGGGGCTGCTCGCCCTGGGGACGCGCCGTCGTAAGGGCTGACCCGGCGGCGTCCGGGCGCGGCGAAGGCAGGTAGGTTCGAGACGTGAGCGCCAAGAGAAACGAGCACAGCACCCATCACGACAAGCTGCCCATCCGGATGCTGCACGACCGTGTTCTGGTCCGGCAGGAGACCGGTGAGGGCGAGCGGCGTTCGGGCGGCGGCATCCTGATCCCCGCGACGGCGGCGGTCGGACGGCGGCTGGCCTGGGCGGAGGTCGTCGCGGTCGGCCAGAACGTACGGACCGTGGAGCCGGGCGACCGGGTCCTGTACGACCCGGAGGACCGGGCCGAGGTCGAGGTCCGGGGCGTCGCGTACGTGCTTATGCGCGAGCGTGATCTGCACGCGGTGGCCGCGGACCGGTTCGAGGGGTCGGAGGACTCCACGGGGCTGTATCTGTAGCCGCACCCGGTACGCGGTACGCGGTATGGGAAAAGGGCTGGTGACCGGAGGCGGTCACCAGCCCTTCTCACGCGTCCGCGGTCACTGGCGTCTGGCCACCGTCTGCGGGCCGACGAGACCCGCGGTGCCCCCCGGGTCCCCGGGGGTGCCGCCCGTCGACGTGCCGCCGTCCGTGGTGCCGGTGGTGGTGCCGCCGTCGGTCGTGCCGGTGGTGCCGCCGGTGGTCGTGCCGGTCGTCGTCCCGCCGTCCGTCGTGCCCGTCGACGTGCCGCCGGTGGTCGGCGTGCCGCCGTCGGCCGTGCCGGTGGTGCCGCCGTCCGTCTGGCCGGCCGTCTGGCCCGGGGTGCTCTGGCCGCCGGTGGCCGTGGTGCCGCCGTCGGCCGGGGTGCCGCTGTCGGTGGGGGCGCCGGTGGCCGACTCGGTGGGCGTCCTGGAACCGGGCGCCTGGACGTCCGCGCCCTGCTGGAGCCGCAGGTCGAAGTCGCTCGCCGGCTTCCCCTTCAGCGCGTCCTTCGTGTACTGCGCCCAGATCTCGGTGGGTGCCCCGCCGCCGTTGATGCGCGGCAGGCCCAGCGCGCCGTACAGGGGCTTGTGGGCGGCGGTGACCGGGTCCTGGCCCATGACGGACACGACCGTGGCGAGGTCGGGCGTGTAGCCCGCGAACCAGGCCGCGGTGTCCTCCTCCGCGGTGCCCGTCTTGCCCGCCGCGGGGCGGCCGGCGGCCTGCGCGGCGGTCGCGGTGCCGGTCTGGACGACGCTCTGCAGGACGGAGGTCGTGGTGTCGGCGGCCTCGCGGCTGACGGCCTGCTTGGTGGTCCGCTCGGGCAGCCGCACGTCCTCCTTGCCGTTCTTGGTGATCTTCTCGATCATCGTGTACGTGCCGTGCTTGCCGTGGTTGGCGAGCGTGGCGTACGCCTCCGCCATGTCCAGGACGCTCGCGGTGGCCGTGCCGAGCGCGATGGACGGGTACGGCTGGAGGTCCTTGGTGTCGGACGGGATGCCGAGGTCGACCGCGGTCTGCTTGACCTCGGCGGGGCCGACGTCGACGGCCATCTGCGCGTACACCGAGTTCACGGAGAGGTCGGTCGCCTTGCGCACGGTGATGTCGCCGTACGACTTGGAGTCCTCGTTCTCCGGGGCGTAGGGGCCGCCGCTCCAGCCCTGTACGGACCGCTTGTTGGTGCCGTCGTAGTAGGTGTTCGGCGTGATGGTCTGGCCGGACTGCGTGGTCGAGCCGTTCTGCACGGCCGAGGTGAACACGAACGGCTTGAAGGTGGAGCCGACCTGGTAGTCACCGCGGGTCGCGCCGTTGGTGTACTGCTTGACGAAGTCGATGCCGCCGTACATGGCGACGACCTTGCCGGTCCTGGGGTCGACGGAGGCGCCGCCCGCGCGGACGTAGGTGTCGACCTTGTTGTTCTTCTTGTCCAGCTTGGAGATCAGCTTGTCGTCGACGGCCTTCACGAAGGCGTTCTGCTTGTTCTTCTGCAGGGTGGTCGTGATGCGGTAGCCGCCGGCCTCGAGCTGGTCCTTGGTGAGGATCTTGTTCTGGGTGAGGTAGTCCTTGATCGCGTACACGATGTAGCCGCGCTGCCCGGACAGGCCGGTGGAGATCGTCTGTTCCTTCGGCATCGGGAACTTCATGCCGGTCCGCTCCGACCGGCTCAGCCAGCCCTTCGTGACCATGCCGTCCAGCACGTAGTTCCAGCGGGCGACGGCCGCCGACTTGTTCTCGGGGTGGGCGACGACGTCGTACTCGCTGGGCGCGTTGACGAGCGCGGCGAGGTAGGCGGCGCGGGCCGGGTCGAGGGCGGTGGCGTCCCGGCCGTAGTAGGCCTGGGCGGCCGCCTGGATGCCGTAGGCGTTGCGGCCGAAGTAGCTGGTGTTGAGGTAGCCCTCGAGGATCTGGTCCTTGCTCTTGTTGCGGTCCAGCTTGATCGAGATGAAGAACTCCTTGGCCTTGCGCGTGACGGTCTGTTCCTGCGCGAGGTAGTAGTTCTTCACGTACTGCTGGGTGATCGTCGAGCCGGACTGCTTGCCCTTGCCGGTCGCGGTGTTCCAGCCGGCGCGGATCATCGCCTTGGGGTCGACGGCCGACTCGGTGTAGAAGTCGCGGTCCTCGGCGGCCAGGACGGCGTGCTGGGCGGCCTTGGAGATCTGGGCGAGGGTGACGTTCTCCCGGTTGATGTCGCCGTCGCGGGCCAGTTGGGAGCCGTCCGCGTAGAGGAAGACGTTGCTCTGCTTCATGGCGAGCGCGTTGGCCGGCGGGATCTTCACCATCGAGTAGCCGAGGAAGAACAGGCCGAAGAGCAGCAGGACGCCGATGACGAAGGTGGCGAGCACCATCCGCCAGGTCGGGAAGAGACGGCGCCAGCCGGTGCGCTTGGGGCGCTTGGGCTTCTTGCCCTTGCCCTGGGCGGCCGCGCTGTTCCCGTCGTCGGCGGCGCTGACCTCGGGGGTGGCCGCGGTCGCGGTGGCCGGGGCCGGGGCCGAGGCGGGGGTGGTCTGCCGGGGAAGCAGGGCGGTCGCGGGGGCGTCGGACTCGTGCGCCGCCCCCGCCGCGGTGGCCGTCCGGTCCGTGCGGCCCGCGGTGGGCTGCCGGGGGACCTTGGGGGCGGGGGGCGCCGGGGCCGCCCCAGCCACCGGGGCCGCCGGGCCTGCCGGGACCACGGGGGTGGCGGTGGCCGACGGGGGCACTCGGTTCGCGTGGGTCACCGGGTTCGCGTGGGGCGCCTTGATCCGCCGGAGGACCTGCGTCTTCTCGGCGGCCTCGGCTGCTTCGGACGCCTCGGCGCTCTTGCCCGCGGAGCCCGCGGAGTCGGCCGGAGCCGCGGGGGTCGTCGGACCCTTCGCGGTCGCCGGGGCCGCCGGAGTCGCCCGAGTCGCTTTGACGCGGCGGAGGACCTGGGTGCTCTCCGCCGCACCGGGCTCGTCGGACGCACCGTCCGCAGCGCCCTTCCCGGCCGGCGCAGTCGCCGGGCCCGCCGGGCGCGCCGGAACCTTCGGGTCCTTCGGGTCCTTCCGGTCCTTCGGGGCGGCCCCGGCCGCCGGGGTCGTGGGCGTCGCCCGGGTCGCCTTGACGCGGCGGAGGACCTGGGTGCTCTCCGCCGCACCGGGCTCCGCCGCCGACTCCGCGGCCGGCTTCGTCACCGGGCGTTCCCCGGCCGCGGGGGCGGCCGGGTCGTCGTTCGCGCCCCGGTCGTCGTTCGCGTCACCCTTGGCGGACTCGGGTGACCTGTCGGTCCTGTCCGACTTCTTCTCCTCCCGGCTCTCCCGCTCTCCGGGCCCTTCAGCCGCCTGTGGCTCTCTCGGCGCCCCGCCCTTGTTCGGCTGTTGCGGCTGCGGCTCGTCACTCATGTCGTGCACGGACTCCTGTGTAACGTCGTGTCGCCGTACGCACTCGTACGTCTTCTGCACCCCCGAGTGAAGACTCTCGCACCAAGCGTTCCGTTCCCGGATTCCGGCGCGCGTCCGGCAGGAAAATGCGTGGCCGGCCGGACCGGCCACGCAGTAGGCTCCTGCGCTTCGGTGTCAAAGGCTCCAGGAGGTAGATAGACGTGGGCGCGGGACGGTTGTACGCGGCCGTCGCGGCCGGGGGTTTCAGACGGTACGCGACGTATCGCGCGGCCACTGCGGCAGGGGTGTTCACCAACACGGTATTCGGCCTGATCCTCGTCTACACCTACCTGGCCCTGTGGGACCAGCGGCCCCACCTCGGGGGCTACGACCAGGCGCAGGCGGTGACCTATGTGTGGCTCGGGCAGGCGCTGTTCGCGACGCTGGCGATCTCGGGCGGCGGCGTCGAGGACGAGCTCATGGAACGTATCCGTACGGGTGACGTGGCGATCGACCTGTACCGGCCCGCCGACCTGCAACTGTGGTGGCTGGCGGCCGACCTGGGCCGGGCGCTGTTCCAGCTGCTGGGCCGGGGAGTGATCCCGTTCGTGTTCGGGGCGCTGTGCTACCCGGTGTCCCTGCCCGCCGACGCGGCGACCTGGGCGGCCTTCCTGTGCACCCTGCTGCTCGCCGCGCTGGTCGGCTTCGGGATCCGGTTCCTGGTGGCGCTGAGCGCGTTCTGGCTGCTGGACGGGGCCGGCGTGACGTACATGGCGTGGATCGTCGGGGTGTTCTGCTCGGGGATGACGCTCCCGCTGAACGTCTTCCCGGGCGCGCTCGGCGAGGTTGTGCGGGCCCTGCCGTGGTCGTCGCTCCTCCAGGCGCCCGCCGACGTACTGCTCGGCCATGCCGATCCGTGGCGGACGTTCGCGTTCCAGGGGGCGTGGGCGGTGGCCCTGCTGGCGACGGGGCGCCTGGTGCAGTCGGTGGCGACGCGGCGGGTGGTGGTCCAGGGTGGCTGAGACCGGCCGGCTCACCGAGGGCGTGCGCGCCTACCGGCTGATCGCCGGGATGTGGATCCGCTCGACGATGGCCTACCGGGCCTCCTTCGTCATGAGCACGTTCGGGAGCTTCGCGGCGACCGGGCTGGACTTCGTGGCGATCCTGCTGATGTTCTCCCGGGTCGACGTGCTCGGCGGTTACTCGCTGCCCGAAGTGGCCTTCCTCTACGGCCTGTCCAGCGTGGCGTTCGGCCTGGCCGACCTGGCGATCGGCTCGATGGACCGGCTGGGCCGCCGGGTCCGCGACGGCACCCTGGACACGCTGCTGGTGCGCCCGGCGCCGGTGCTGGCGCAGGTGGCCGCGGACCGCTTCGGCCTGCGCCGCCTGGGCCGGATCGCGCAGGGCTCGCTGGTCCTCGGCTACGCCCTGGGCACGGTCCGCATCGACTGGAGCGCGCCGAAGCTGCTGCTGATGCCGCTGATGCTGCTCAGCGGCGCCGGGATCTTCTGCGCGGTGTTCGTGGCCGGGGCGGCCTTCCAGTTCGCGGCGCAGGACGCCTCCGAGGTGCAGAACGCGTTCACCTACGGCGGCACGACCCTGCTGCAGTACCCGCCCACCGTGTTCGGGAAGGAACTGGTGCGCGGGGTGACCTTCGTGCTGCCGCTCGCCTTCGTCAACTGGCTGCCCGCGAGCTATGTGCTGGGGCGGCCGTATCCGCTCGGCCTGCCGGTGTGGACGGCGTTCAGCCCACCGCTGGTGGCGGCCGCCTGCTGCGCGCTGGCGGGGCTGGCGTGGCGGGCGGGCCTGCGGTCGTATCGGAGTACAGGGAGTTAGCTCGCAATGGACCTCGCAGTGAACAGTGACCCCGCGGTGAACGGTGACTTCATCGCACTGGACGGCGTCGAGAAGGTCTTCGACGTCCGCAAGAAGACCGGCTTCCTGAAGCGGGAGCGCAGGCAGGTGCGGGCGGTCGACTCGATCTCCTTCCGGGTGGCGCGCGGCGAGATGGTGGGCTACATCGGCCCGAACGGCGCCGGGAAGTCGACGACGATCAAGATGCTGACGGGCATCCTGACCCCGAGCGGCGGCCGGCTGCGGGTCGCGGGCATCGACCCCTCCCGCGAGCGTTCCCGGCTGGCGCACCGCATCGGGGTGGTGTTCGGGCAGCGGACGACGCTGTGGTGGGACCTGCCGCTGATCGACTCCTACCGGCTGGTGCACCGCATGTACCGCATCCCGGACCGGCGTTACCGGGAGAACCTGGAGCGCTGCGTGGAACTCCTCGAACTGGCCGACCTGTTGGACGTGCCGGTCCGTCAGCTCTCTCTCGGCCAGCGGATGCGCGGCGACATCGCGGCGGCGCTGCTGCACGACCCCGAGGTGCTCTACCTCGACGAGCCGACCATCGGCCTGGACGTCATCTCCAAGGCCAAGGTGCGCGGTTTCCTGAGGGAGTTGAACGCCGAGCGGGGCACGACGGTGCTGCTGACCACGCACGACCTCCAGGACATCGAGCAGTTGTGCTCACGGGTGATGGTCATCGACCACGGCCGTCTGATCTACGACGGCTCGCTCGCGCGGCTGCACGAGGTGGGGGAGAGCGAGCGGACCCTGGTGGTCGACCTGGAGCGGGAGTTGCCGCCGATCGAGGTGCCCGAGGCGCGGGTGGTGAAGGTCGAAGGGCCCCGGCAGTGGCTGGCGTTCCCGGCCGCGCAGTCGGCGGCGCCGCTGGTGGCGCGGGTCGCGGCGGAGTATCCGCTGGTGGACCTGTCGGTGCGGGAGCCGGACATCGAGGCGGTGATCGCGACGATGTACGCCGACCAGGCCGACCAGGCCGGGCTCGGCGAGCGGGGCGGCAGCCGGGAGGAGCCGGTGTCGTAGCCCCGCGCCCGGTGAACTCGTAGGCTGCTGTCATGACCGACGATGCCCCGGAACTGCGTGCCTCCGACGCCGATCGTGAACGAGTCGCCGAGGTCCTGCGGGACGCCCTGGCCGAAGGGCGGCTCGACATGGAGGAGTTCGAGGAGCGGCTGGAGGCGACGTACAAGGCGCGCACCTACGGGGAGCTGACGCCGATCACCCGGGACCTGCCGGCGCACGCGGCCGGCACGGGTGCCGCGCCCGCGGTGTCCATGCGCAAGGAGCCTGTCGGCAGCGGGAGTTGGGCGGACCGGATCGTGGGCGGCGAGGGCTCGTCCGCGGGGGCCGCCGCCATCATGTCCGGCTTCCAGCGCAAAGGCCGCTGGACGGTGCCCAGACGGTTCACCTGCTTCGCGTTCTGGGGCGGCGGGGAGATCGACCTGCGGGAGGCGAACTTCGCGGACCACGAGGTGGAGATCTCCTGTGTGGCGATCATGGGCGGAATGCAGATCGTGGTGCCGCCCGGTGTCGAGGTCCTCGTGCGCGGCTTCGGGATCATGGGTGGCTTCGACCACCGTGAGGACGGCGCCCCCGCGGAGCCGGGCGCCCCACGGGTGATCGTCTCGGGCTTCGCCTTCTGGGGCGGCGTCGGCGTGGAGCGGAAGATCACCCGGGAGGAGCGGCAGCGCCTGAAGGAGCGACGGCGCCAGGAGAGGCTGGACCGCAGGGCGGAGCGGCGGGAGCTGCACGAGGCCCGGCACGAGCTGCGCGAGCGCCGCCACGAGGAGCGCGAGCACCGCCGCTACGGCGAGCGCTGAGCCGCTTTCCGGCGGGGTGTTCACGCGGGGCGGCGCCTGCGGCTCCGCCTGAGCGAGCGGCGGCGCCAGGTGAACCTGGACCGCGGGGCGGGGCGGCGGGAGCTCACGTGGGGCGGCGGAGCACCGTGCGTCCACGCCCGACGGGGCCCGCCGTGGCGGGGGCCCCGTCGGGGAGGCGGTCGCCGGTGCCGTGCCGGTGGCGCGGAGCGCCCCCGCGGCGACCTACAGCTCCGCCTGCCCGGCGCCCTTCAGCTGCCGCAGGTCGAACACCTCGGCCATCCTCCTGAAGCCCCGGTCGCTCGGGTGCAGGTGGTCGCCCGAGTCGTAGGCGGGACGCAGCCGGCGCGGGGCGTACGGGTCCCGCAGGGCCTTGTCGAAGTCGACGACGGCGTCGTAGATCCGGCCCGTTCGTATCTCGGCGTTGACCTCCTGGCGTACCGCCTCACGGGCCGGCGTGTAGCCGCGGTGGCCCTGGAACGGCATCAGGGTGGCGCCGACGACCCTGAGGCCGCGGGCGTGGGCCTGGCGGACCAGGGTGCGCAGACCGGCGGTGATCTTCGCGGGGTCGGCGAGCCGCGGGTTGCGCAGGATGTCGTTGACGCCGAGGTCGACGACGACGACCTTGACGTTCGTACGGGAGAGCACGTCACGGCCGAAGCGGCCGAGTCCGCTCTGGTTGTCGGCGGGCCGTCCGAGGCCGTCGGCGAGGACCTGGTTGCCGCTGATGCCCTCGTTGACCACGCTGTAGCGGGGCAGGTCGGCGCCGCTCTCGACGGCCGTGCGCAGCCGTTCGCCGAGCACGTCGGTCCAGCGCTGGTTGGCGCCGACGGTGGAGGTTATGCCGTCGGTGATGGAGTCGCCGAGCGCGACGACGGTGCCGTCGGACTCGTTGCTCAGCACGTCCAGGGCCGTCAGGTAGCGCCAGTACGGCGTCTGTTCGGTGTAGGCGGCGCCCGTGGCGTCCTCGGTGCGGTCGCCCTCGGCGAGGTACGACAGCTGCCGCGCGTGCGGGTGGTAGGTCACCGGGCCCGAGGGGGTGGGGGAGTAGGTGGTGACCAGGACGTCCGCGCCGAGCGGGACGGTGACGCGGACCGCGTCGCTGACCGTCTGGCCGCCGGCCGGGATGACGACGGTGGTGTTGCCGCCGAAGGTGAGCCGCCGCATCGTCCGCGTGTCCGCCGCCGCGGTGCCGTCGCCGGCGGCGACCGCGATCGTGGCGTGCGTGAGGGTCAGCGGGGACTGTCCGTAGAGATTGGACAGCGTGACGCGGGCACTCGTACCCCCGATGCCGGCGTGCACGACGTTGCGCACCGAGCGGCCCGCCATGCCGTCGGTCTCCGTGCCCGGTTCCGCTCCCGCCGGGGAGGTGGACCAGGCGCCGACCCAGGTGCCGGTGGAGGCGGGGGCGACGGAGGTGCCGTGGTGGGGGCGGCCGCCGGTGGCGGTGGAGCGTGAGGTGCCGTCGTCGGCGCCGACGACGACGTAGAGGGCGGTGGACAGGGCCACGATCAGCGCGACGAGCGCACTGAGCAGCACATAACCGTGACGCCTGGTCATGCTTGTGTTGTTCTCCTCGGGCGATGGGAGCCCAAGGCTCCGATCTGATCAGCCCATGATGTGTCATGGTCCCGCCCACACAGACGCCGGGAACCCCTTTTCTGTTCCAGGAGTAGGTCAGGAAGGGACAATTGTGTGCGGGATCACCGGACGGGTGGAGCAGATGGAACGTACGGAAACGAGAACGCAAGCGGCCGCGGGAGCACCGGGAGCGCCGGGAGAGCCGGGAGCACCGGGGACGGCCCCGGGGGCACCCGGCGGCACGCCGTCCTACCGCACCATGACCGCCTTCACGCCCGCCGACGAGGAGCGGCAGCGCGGCGTGCGGCGCATGAAACTCACCGCGACCGCGATGCTGCTGTTCGTGGCCGTGGTGTACGTCCTCGCCAAGGTGGCCTCCCACGAGGGCGCGGGCGCCTGGGCGGACTACGTCGCCGCGGCCGCCGAGGCGGGCATGGTCGGCGCGATGGCCGACTGGTTCGCGGTCACCGCCCTCTTCCGCCACCCCCTCGGCCTGCCCATCCCGCACACCGCGATCATCCCCACCAAGAAGGACGCCCTGGGCGTCTCCCTGGGCGAGTTCGTCGGGGAGAACTTCCTCTCCCACGACGTCGTACGGCAGCGGCTGCGCGCCGTCGGCATCGGCAGCCGGCTGGGCGCCTGGCTGGCGGAGCCGGAGCACGCGGACCGGGTGACCGCGGAACTGGCCACCGCCCTGCGCGGGGCGCTGACCGTACTGCGCGACCAGGACGTCCAGGCGGTGGTCGGCGAGGCGGTCACCCGCCGCGCCGGCGCCCGGGAGATCGCGCCCGGCCTCGGCAAGATGCTGGAGAGGGTCGTCGCGGACGGCGGCCACAGACGGGCCGTCGACCTGGTGATCTCCCGCGCCCACGACTGGCTCGTCCTGCACAGCGACAACGTGATGGACGCCGTCCAGGGCGGCGCCCCCGGCTGGACCCCGCGCTTCGTCGACAAGAAGGTCGGCGAACGCGTCTACAAGGAGCTGCTGCGCTTCTGCACGGAGATGCGGGACATGCCCTCCCACCCCGCGCGCGGCGCCCTGGACCGCTTCCTCACCGACTTCGCCTCCGACCTCCAGTCCGACACGGACACCCGGGCGCGCGTGGAGCGCCTCAAGGCCGAGGTGCTGGGCCGCGGCGAGGTCCAGGACCTGATCGCGTCCGCCTGGACCGCCGTACGCGCCATGATCGTCTCCGCCGCCGAGGACGAACGCAGCGAGCTGCGCCTGCGGGTGCGCGCCTCCCTGCTCTCCCTGGGCTCCCGGATGGCCGTCGAGCCCAAGGTGCAGGACAAGGTCGACAGCTGGGTCGAGGGCGCGGCGGTGCACGTCGTCACCACCTACCGCAAGGAGATCACCTCCCTGATCACCGACACCGTCGCGAGCTGGGACCCCGAGCACACCACCCGCAAGATCGAGGCCCACATCGGCCGTGACCTCCAGTTCATCCGGATCAACGGCACCGTGGTGGGCTCGCTGGTGGGGCTGCTGATCTTCACGGTGTCGCGGGTCCTGGGGGCGTAGCGGGTCCTGGGGGCGTAGCGGCCCAGGTCGCGGGCACCCGCACTCCGACCTCGAGGAGAGGAGGTCAGGAGGAGGGAATCCATGAGCACAGCCGAGGCCGGATCCGGCCGGACGGTCACCACGCGCATCCCCGCCCGGCTCGACCGGCTGCCCTGGTCCCGCTGGCACTGGACGATCGTCATCGGTCTGGGCACCGTGTGGATCCTCGACGGCCTGGAAGTGACGGTCGTCGGCAACATCGCGAGCCGCCTGTCCGAGCCGGGCAGCGGGCTGTCGATCTCGTCCGGGCAGGTCACCGGCATCGCGGCCGCGCTGTACGTGGCGGGCGCCTGCGTCGGAGCCCTGTTCTGGGGCCGGCTGACCGACCGCTTCGGCCGCAAGAAGCTCTTCATGATCACTCTTGCGGTCTACCTCGCGGCGACCGCCCTGACCGCCGTCTCCACCGACGCCTGGTGGTTCTTCGCCTTCCGGTTCCTGACCGGCTTCGGCATCGGCGGCGAGTACGCGGCGATCAACTCCGCGATCGACGAGTTGATCCCGGCGCACTACCGCGGCCGCGTCGACCTGATGATCAACGGCAGCTTCTGGCTCGGCGCGGTCGGCGGCTCGCTGCTGTCGATCGTCGCCCTGAACACCGACCTGCTCGCCGCGAACGTCGGCTGGCGCCTGACCTTCGCGCTCGGCGCCGTCCTCGCCCTGGTGATCCTGCTCGTACGGCGGCACGTCCCGGAGAGCCCGCGCTGGCTGCTGATCCACGGCAGGGAGGACGAGGCCGAGGAGATCGTCTCCGCGATCGAGCGGCAGGTCGAGGCGGAGAAGGGCGAGCGGCTCCCGGAGCCCGAGGGCGAACTGGAGATCCACCAACGCCGCGGCGTCAGCTTCATGGAGATCGCCCGTACGGTCTTCGCCCGGTACCGCAAGCGGGCCGTGCTCGGCTTCTCCCTCTTCATCGGCCAGGCGTTCCTGTACAACGCCATCACCTTCGGCTTCGGCGCGATCCTCACCAAGTTCTTCGACGTGCCGGCCGACCACACCGGGTACTACTTCGCCGTCATCGCGATCGGCAACTTCTGCGGCCCGCTGCTGCTCGGCAGACTCTTCGACACCGTCGGGCGCCGGGTGATGATCTCCTCGACCTACCTGCTGTCGGGCCTGCTCCTGTTCGGCACGGCCTGGCTGTTCGACCGGGGCGCGCTGACCGCGGGCACCCTGACGGCGTGCTGGTGCGCGGTGCTGTTCTTCGCCTCGGCGGGCGCCTCCAGCGCCTACCTGACCGTCTCCGAGATCTTCCCGATGGAGACCCGGGCGATGTCCATCGCCTTCTTCTACGCCCTCGGCACCGCCGCCGGCGGCATCAGCGGCCCGCTGCTGTTCGCCGACCTCACCAACACCGGCAAGGTCGGCGACACCGTCCTCGCCTTCCAGATCGGCGCGGCCCTGATGTGCGCGGCCGGCCTGGTCGCCGCGTTCCTCGCGGTACGGGCGGAACGCCGCTCCCTGGAGGACGTCGCCCGCCCGCTGTCGGCCGCGGCGGGCAAGGCGAAGGCGATGGGGAAGGGCCGCGAGGGCCGCGAGGACTCCGCCGGCTCCGGCTCCGGCTCCAGGCCGGCGAAGGCCCGGGGGCGGATCGCTTAGCGGACGGGAGCGTGCGGTCGGGCTGCGCGGACGTGAGCGTGCGTCGGGCTGCGCGAGCGTGAGCGCGCGGCCGTGGACCGTACGGGCGTGGGCCCGTGGCCATGGGGACCGTACGGGCGTGGGCGCGCGGCCATGGGGACCGTACGGGCGTGGGCGCGCGGCCACGGGACCGTACGGGCGTGGGCGGCGCGGGGCCGGTGGGCACCCGGTCGCCCGCCCCCGCCTTCCGGGTTCAGCCCCGCCGGTCGGCCACCGCCCAGGAGGCCAGCGCCACGGCCCCGGCCACCCCGAACACCGACGGCCACGCCCCGACCTTCTTCGCCAGCGGATGCGACCCGGCGAACGCGGCCACGTAAGCGGCGGTCAGCGCACCCGCGGCCTTCCCCCCGGCCTGCCTGCGCCACTGCTGCGCGGCCGCCGCCCCCGCGACGGCGAGGACGGCCCCGCCGAGCTGCCGCTTCTTGGTCCAGCGGGCGACACCGTACCCACCGACGAGCCCCGTGGCGGCCACCACCGAGCTGGGAACCCTGGCCATACCTGCCTCCTTCTCTCGCGCCGAAACTAACCCCCGGGCCACCGAGCCGCCGAACCTGAGTCGAAGCTTGTCAAGTTTCCTCCCCTGAGCTATATAAGAAGACGTAGGGCATCGCACCCCAGCACCCGATGAGAGGAGTGACCCGTGATGCTCATGCGTACCGACCCGTTCCGCGACTTCGACCGCCTCGCGCAGCAGGTCTTCGGCACCACCGCACGCCCGTCCGCGATGGCGATGGACGCCTACCGGTCCGGGGACGACTTCCTGGTCCACTTCGACCTCCCCGGCATCGACCCCGAGACGATCGAGCTGGACGTCGAACGCAACGTCCTCAACGTCCGCGCCGAGCGCAAGTCCCCCGCCCCCGAGGGCGCGGAAGTCCTCGTCGCCGAGCGGCCCACGGGCACCTTCACCCGCCAGCTCTTCCTCGGCGACACCCTCGACACGGAACGCATCGACGCCTCCTACGAGGCCGGAGTCCTGACCCTGCGCATCCCGGTGGCCGAGCAGGCCAAGCCGCGCCGCATCCAGATCGCGGGCGGCGACACCGGCCGCAAGCAGATCAGCGGCTGACCGCACCAACCGACCGCACCAGGAGAGAAGCGCCCCGCGGGCCGGTCCCCCTCCGCCGGCCCGCGGGGCGAGGTCACCCAGGCAAAGGGAGCTCACACACGATGACGGCGACGACGGTGCCGACCGTGACAGTGCCCAGAGTGACACTGCCGACGCAGACGACACTGAGCGGGCCACGCACACCACACGAAACCGCCCCCGGAACCGCCCCCGAATCCGCCCCCCGCGCACGAACCGAGCGCACCGAAGGCATCACCTGGACGCACCTGATCCACAAGGTCCAGGAAGCCGGCCGCTACCCCACACCCGGGGAGGCGGAACACATCACCCGCACGGTCCTCTCCGCCCTCGGCGCCCACGTCACCGGCGACGAACGCGCAGCCCTGGCCCGCGCCCTCCCCGACGAGGCGGCGAAGACGGTGGCCGCCCAGACCCCGGCCCCGCACCCCCGGACCGCCCCCGAGTTCGTCGACTCGATCGCGGCCACCCTCGCCGGAGCGACCCCCGCAACGGCCCGCTGGCACGTCAGCTCGGTCCTCAGCGTGCTCCCGGACCTGATCGGCGACGACCTGGTCACCCGCGTCCTGGCCCGGCTCCCGCCCGGCTACGCCCTCCTCTTCGGCCGAGCGGACCTCTCCCGCACCCCGTGACCGCCCGCTGACCCGGCCCACCCCCTGACCCGCCCCGGCCGGCCGGGCCGGACCGCAGCACAAGTGGAAGATATGGGCCACACCCGGCCCCGGCCCACCCGCGCATCCTCAGCCCGAGCGTGGCCCATATCTTCCACTCACATGTCCTCCCCTCACCCACCCGAGCCGGACCGCCCCGCGAACCGGTGGCCGATGGCCGACGGCCTGGCGAATTCCTGGGGCGGCGGCGCGAAGACGAAGCGAGTCAAACGCGCTCCAACGGCCGGTGCGGCCCCTGTGGAAGCTCGACCTCGACGGCGTCACCGGGCCGCACGACCCCACCCGCCACCACGACGCTCATGACCCCGGCCTTCCGCACCAGGCTCCCGTCCTCACCCCGCCCGACGACCTGCTTCAGCAGCCCCCGCTGGAAGGTGTCGATCTGCCCACAGGGATTGCGCAATCCGGTCACCTCGACCACGGCCTCGTCCCCGATCCGCAACAGCGTGCCGGTGGGCAGCCCGAGCAGATCGATCCCCCGGGTGGTGATGTTCTCCCCGAGCTCCCCGGCCGTCACCCGGAATCCGGCATCCCCCACCTCCCCGAAGAGCTCCTCATGAATGAGGTGTACCTGCCGCAGATTCGGCTGCGTGGGATCCTGCGCGACCCGCGACCGGTGCTTCACGGTCACCCCGCAGTGCACATCACCCTCGACCCCGAGCCCGGCGAGCAGCGTGATGCTCTCCCGGTTCGGCTTGGTGAAGGAGTACTCGCCGTTGCTGCTGACAGCCGTGACCACCGCGTCCACTGGGCCCCCGTTCCCCGTTCTCCACTCCAGGATCTTCGACGAGCCTATGCTCAGAGATCACTCACCAAAAGCCGATAACCGGCATCGAAAGCCCCGCGCCCCGGCAACCCGGCGTATTGCTCGCGCCAGAGCCCGCTGCCCAGATCCACCACAAGCCGCCCCGGCCCGGGCGCGATGACGTACTCCCCGGTCCGCGCGCACCGCGAGATCAGCCGAAGTCATCTCGCGCAAAGGAGACTTGAAGCGGCGGGACACGGTGGTGGACAGTGAAGGCCAGCCACCGTGGAAGGGTGTGGCGGGGCGCCGACGGGGAGTCAGATGGCCGTACCGAGACTGCAGCGCGGGCGGCCGGATCCGAACCTCGAGCTGGCTGCCGAGGCTGAGATCGGGCGCCGCTCCGGAACTCGCCACGGTCGCCGCCACCGCGCTGGTCACCACCGCCGTGGTGCCCTTCGTCCAGGCACTCGTCTCCAAGGCCGCCGAGGACGCCTACGGTCAAGCCAGGAGCCTCGTCCGCCGGATGCTCCGCCAGAACGGTCAGCCGGCTTCGACTGCCGAGCCGGCCCAGCCGGTCGGCGAGCCCGTCGGGGAACCCACCGACGAGGAGGAACCCGGCCTCCTCATCGCCGACGACACGGAGGCGGGGATCACCCTCTTCATGTGGTCGAACGCGTCGGACGAGGCACTGCGAGCCCTCTCGTCCCTCGACATGGACGAGCTGATCACCCGCAGACCGGACCAGGGCAGAGTGCGCCTTGTCTGGCATCCCACGTCCGGCAGATGGCGCATCCGCGGGGAATGACAGGGGACCCTTCCCCTACCGGTCAAGCGAGCCGGACACGCCCCCTACGGCCTTTCAGTCGTGCGGTGCGACGCGGATACGGTTCCCGTCGGGATCGGCGGCGAGGAAGGTCAGCCCGAATCCCGCATCATGAGGCTCGCGCAGGATCGTGAGCCCTTTGGACTTCCACTGCTCAAAGGTCGCGTTGAGCTCGTCGGGTCCACCGTCGATGGCCAGGCACACCTCACCGGTGCGCGGGACGTCCGGTGACAGATCCTCGAACTGGCCGGACCACAGACCGAGGTCAGCGCCTGGCCCGAGGTCGAAGGTGATGTATCCCGGAGTCTCGAACGAGGGGCGCATGCCGAGGAGGTCGCCGTAGAAACGAGCCGCGGTGGGAGCGTCGTTCACATAGACGATGGACACGACGGATGTGGTCATGGTTGTTCCTTCTCGCAGGTGGTTGGTACGCATCCACCAGCCTGACCGCGATATGCGCCGCATCGTGTCGCAGTTCCTGAAAAAATTGGCGGGTGACCCCAGACCGCTTCTTCACCCTGATGCTGCTCCTCACATCGAGGGATGCCGTGACCACACAGGGACTCGCCTCAGCGCTCGGGGTGTCCCTTCGAACCATCACCCGGGATCTGAACTGGCTCCGCGACGCCGGTCTGCCGGTGACCGCACACCGGGGCCGCCTCGGAGGCGTGACCATGCTGCCCGGATCCGGACCCGACCTCACGCGACTCACACCGGACGAGCGTGATCATCTGTCGCTCACCGGGCTGGACGAGAAGCAACGTGCGGAGCTCAACGCATCGGCCGAAAGCCGGCGCGCGCTCTCCAAGATCGCCGCTACACAGCCACGCCGCGTTCATGAACTCCTGCCGCTCACCGACGTAGTGCACGTGGACAGCCGTCCCTGGCGTCAGGCCCGAGTTTCCGGCACGACTCCGGCTTCGCTGATCGGCGCAGTGCGGCGAGGTCGCCGGCTACGGATCGAGTACGACAGCCCACGCGAGTCATGCCCACGCGACCTGGTCGTGGATCCCTACGGGCTGTTCGCCAAGGCCGGCATCTGGTATCTCGTCGCCGACTGTGCCCGAGTGCCACGGATGTACCGACTCGAACGGATCACCACGTGGAAGGAAGTCGACCAGCCACGCCGGATCCGCGAGAGCCAGACCCTGGCCACCGTCGCTGCAGCGCTCGTTGCTCAGTGGGAAGCCAACCACGCGATCGAGGTCAGCGCCACCATCGACCAGACCCAGATCGAGCGAGCGCAACGGATCTTCGGCCTACGACTCGTCCGGGACGACCATGAGGAATCCGCCACCGGCCACAAGGTGACGATCCGCTTCCTGCATCTGGAGGACGTGCGAGCACTACTGCCGTTCGGGAGCGCCATCACTGTGCACGGCCCCACCGAAGCCAGGGCTCACCTCCGCGACCTCGCCACCCACCTTGCCCACCACTATGCGCCGGCACCAACGTCCTGACCCGCAACACCTGGGCTTTGGCCATGCTGCTGGTACACGGCGGGGAAGCCGTAGCCGATGCTCCCGAACCGCGCACGGGGGGAGTGCCGCTCGTTCCCGATGGATTCGTCTGGCCGAACTGCCGGGAGTGTGGCGGGTCCCTGCAGTTCCTCGCCCATCTGCCCTTTGATCGCGGAGCGATCGCGGTCTTCTTTTGCCAGAACGACCCGGGCATGTGCGACGACTGGGACGCCACCGCCGGCGCCAACCGCGCCTTCGTGTTCAAAGGTCAGCTATCGGCGGCCACCGTCCCCGCCGAGGGCGTGACGTTGCTCGGTGCGGTGACCGCCCTGCGGCCCCACCCAGCCGACACCCCGACCGCGGAGCCGGTTCTGGGACGGCTGGGTGGCGAACCCGCTTGGATTCAAGGTGACGAGACTCCCGGCTGCCCCTCCTGCGCCGTCCGTATGACCTTCACCGCCGAATTCGAAGAGGGATGTGACGTCGCCACCTCAGCCAACTTCGGCGGAGGTGGCCGCGGCTACGTGTTTCACTGCCGCCCCTGCGGCGAGGCCGCCTTCCTCTGGCAGCGATGACGACCGCCTGCAAGCTCATGTGCGGAGCCAGAGCCGGATCGCTGCGACAGCGACGGTGCCGTGGAAGAGGGCCCTCGGGATCCTTGCCGAGCTTGCGCAGGGCCGTGGCATCCACCTCCGTCGTGGGGGACGATCCGTACGCCAGAGCCTGCCGTCACGCCGTGGCGGGGGACAGGAACGTGCCGGAACTTGCCAGACGGCGACGACTCAGGAGGGCGCGGCTCCCTCGCGAGGCGGTTCGGAGACCGTCCGGTTCAACCCCTGGCCGCTGCGCTGTTCGGGGTGATGCTCTCCAACGCCCCTATGAAGGACCGCCAGGCCTGATCCCGTACAGGCAGGACGGGCCCGTTCGGCCGCTTGGAGTCCCGAACGAGGGTGCCATCGGCGACCCGGGCACACTCGACGCACTCAGTTCCGCTGCCGCCACTGTAGGACGACTTGAACCACTGGTGCGTCGGGAGCACGGTCATGAGATCTCCTTGCTTGTACGGTCCACCAGTTCGGCCGAGGACTCGAGATCGAGTGCCTGCGCGCTGAGGTATTCGAACGCCAACCTATAACGCTCCAACTCGGCTTGCTTCTCCATGAACAGGCCACCGCCGAGAAGGTCCATGTACACCACGTCCAGCTCTGGAGCTGGCCCGCGAAGAACCGTGAAGCTGCCGACCGCCGCCGAGTGCGCCCCGGTTGAGAACGGGAGCACCTGGACAGTGACGTGAGGAAGTTGCGAGACGCTGAGCAGATGCCGGAGCTGTTCCCGCATGACGTCGCCTCCACCGACCCGGCGCCGCAGCACCGCTTCGTCGATCACGCACCAGACGCGTGGTGGCTCCTCCCTCTGTAGTAGTTCCTGCCGCTTCATGCGGATGTCGACCATGTGCTGAACTTCGCGTTCGCTGCAATGAACTTCGGACGCACGGTGGACGGCTTCCGCATAAGGGCGTGTCTGGAGGAGCCCGGGCACGTACACGCAGGCGTAGTGGTCCTCACGCACCACCTCGTCCTCGAGCGTGAGCATGAGGTTCATGGACTCGGGGATGGGATCTGCGAGCGACCGCCACCAGCCCTGGATCTTGGCACCCTTCGCCAGCTCCACCAGGGCGAGGCGTTCCTCGTCCGAAGCGCCGTACTCACGGCAAAGTGCATCAACCGCAGGCCACTTGACCGCGCCCTCTTTCGTCTCGTAGCGGCTGAGAGTCGCCTTGGAAATACCGACTCGTGCTCCTGCCTCCTCGAGGGTCAAACCCTTGAGTTCGCGAAGACGGCGCAGGTCGGCGCCTAGCTGGCGGCGGCGAGTCGTGGGGCCGACTGGCATGTGATGAGCCTTCCTTGTCGAACGGTCAGATCGTGATGGCTACCGCCGCGGAGAGCAAGACGGTGTGCGCCGGGGGCGCGCAACCGTCGCCTGCACACCGATCAACGTGAGATGAGAGTTCCATTTTGAGAGTCTCGATGCGACTCTTTGTGTGCAGTCGAGTACAGGATGCGACTGCCCGTTTCTGTAGGAGGAGCTGAGTCGTGGACTGCGTCACGTGTATGCCGAGGAAGCCATGGGACCTCCCGTTTCTGGCGGATCCTTGTGAGGTGTCAGCTCTGAGGCGGCTTCTCCGGCTCCAGCTGGGAGTGTGGGAGCTGAGGGAACTGATCGACCCCGCCCAACTTTGCGTCAGCGAGCTCGTCTCGAACGTCGTCACCCATGTCGGACCGGAAACCCCGACCACCCTTGCCGTCTCGATGAAGGGCGTATACCTGCGCCTCGAAGTCCACGACCCCGACACCCGAGCCCTGCCGACGCTGGTTCAGGCGGGCCAGGACGCGGAGGCCGGCCGCGGGATGGCCCTGGTCGACGCCACGGCCGACCGCTGGGGTGTCGAACTGCGTGCTGACCGCAAGGTGACGTGGTGCGAGTTGGACACAGGGCTGCCATCGGCCTGCCTCCACACAGTGCACCCTCAGATGGACGGGGTCGAACAACTCATCAGTAGCTACCGAGCGAGGAGGGCTCTGAACGTGGCCGGTGGGGGATCGGAGATCCTGGCGGCGACCATGGCGGAGGAAGCGGCGATCGACATCATCGCCGACCTCCTCCGCTGGATGCAGGCCCACGGCCGCGACGCGGACGACATCCTTGACCGCGCCCAGACGCATTTCGAGGCGGAAGCGGACAGGTTCACCCGCTGGTGATCGCGGCGGAGTACGACCACACATCAGCGGGGAGCTCGTGCTCCAGATCCCACGTGATCGCCATCGGCTTGCTGCCGGTGTGCTCTACGTAGGTGGCCGGGCCGAGAAGCATCCATGGTTCGGCCTTGCTGATGCTGTTGTTCTTGTAGCGGCGGAGGAAGAGCAGAACGTGGCTGCCCCGTTCGGCGTGCTGCTGGTAGCGCTGGCCTATCGGGGAACTCTCCGGCGTATCCCTCTGCGACTCCCAGTGGAACCGGGTGGGGCTGACTGCGTAGTCCTTGTAGCGAACGTTGGGCGAGAAGTCTCGCGCGTTCTTCTCCAAAGTGACGAGAAGAGCGTCTGTCTGGATCTCCTCGGACCAGACCACTCCCTGAGCGAACGTTCCAGGCAGCTGCCCGCCCAGTCTCGCCACCCCAAGGGCTGCGAGGACCTCTGAGCGGTTGTATGAGCTGTGGATTTTCAAGGGAAGGTGGGCGAGCGGCCCTTTCAGAGGGATGGGGAAGTGGTCGGTGCGGTCGAGTACGTAGGACAGCACCTGCTGCAATTCGTCGCGGACGAGTTGCTGGGCGCGCAGGGACTCGAGGCCTTCTCGGTAGCTGGAGAAGCCGCCCGCTGTGTCCCACAGGTTGAAGAAGAGCATGCGGGCGTACGCCTGCTCGGTCGGGGAGAGCGAGTCGTAGTCGGGGGCGTCGTCCGCGAGGAGGCGTAGATACGTCCGGGCTCGCTCGGGGTCGTCCACGTGGAGGAAGGCATGGACGCGCTTGAGAAGCTCCTCCTCGCCAGGGAGCGGGGCCTCCTTGATGACGGAGGCCTTGCGTAGGACCTTCGTCCAGGAGTTACTGCTCCGGTAGAGCTCGTTTATCTCCCGCCTGCTCTCCCGCAGATAGGAAGCGAGCTCGAGCGTGCTGTAGTCCCTCACCTCCTTCGCGAGTGTGTTGATGGTGGCGTTGAGCTGCGTACGAATATTCTTGAGTACGAGTTCCTTGGACTTGTCCTCAAGGATGATGTGGCAGCCGGAGGGAAGTTGAGGGAAGTCGCGTTCGATACTCTCGACCAAGCGGTTGCGTGAGAGGTTCGTCAGAGCGCGGAACTGCTCCTCGAAGCGGAATTCCGCCCGATGCTGACCGATGAAGTCGAGCACCGTCAAGACAGGTTTATTCGGGGTGCGGCGCAGACCACGGCCCAGCTGTTGAAGGAAGACGGTCGCGCTGTTCGTCGGGCGCAGGAGCAACAGCGTGTCCACTTCAGGGACGTCAAGCCCTTCGTTGAACAGGTCAACGGAGAAGATCACTTGGATCTTGCCGGTCTTCAGGTCGTTCAGCGTACGCTCGCGCTCTTGGGGACTTGACTCGCTGTCGAGTGCGGCGGCTTTCAGCCCTGCTCCGTTGAAGCAGCCGGTCATGAAGTGGGCGTGCTTCTTGGTCACACAGAAACCCAAAGCTCGCATAGTGGACGGGTCGGAGATTTTCTCCTTCACCTGCTTGACCACGATGAGCGCTCGTGCATCGCTGGCGGTGTAAAGGTTGCCGAGTTCGTCCCGATCGTAGGAACCTGCACGCCAGTTGAGCTGTGAAAGATCGGTGCCGTCCGGAACGCCGAAGTAATGGAAGGGGCACAGCAGTTCGTTCTCGAGGGCTTCCCACAGCCGCATCTCTGCGGCGATACGACCCTCGAAGAACTCGTCCTGCACGCAGTAGCCGTCCATCCTCTCCGGTGTCGCGGTGAGGCCTAGCAACTCAGTCGGCTTGAAGTGCTTGAGGATACGGCGATACGTGTTGGCGGTGGCGTGGTGGAACTCATCGATGACGATGACGTCGAAATGGCTGGGGCCCAACTGCTCCAGACGCTGGAGGTTCAGCGACTGCACACTTGCGAATAGGTGTGTCCACTCGCGAGGTTCCTCTCCGTTGTAGAGCAGTTCACCGAAGGAACCATCGGCAAGCACCTCACGATAGGTGCGCAGCGCCTGCTTCAGGATCTCCTTCCGGTGCGCAACGAAGAGCAGCCGGGGCAGGCCCCCGCCGCGTTGATCGCGCAGGTGGCGATAGTCCAGGGCCGCCATGACGGTCTTGCCGGTACCGGTTGCCGCCACCAGAAGGTTTTCGTGGTGGCCTCGGATCTCGCGTTCGACGCGGAGACGTTCCAGCATGTCCTTCTGGTGCGGGAAAGGGCGTACCTCCAGGCCGGATAGGTTGATCTTGATCTCATCTGTCTTGCCCTTGCCGCCCGCTTGGGCCAGCGCTTCGGTGAGCTGTTCCCCGTCCTGGTCGGGGTCGTACAGCTCGAACGCCGGATCATCCCAGTACGAGTCAAAGGTCGCCTCGAACTTCTCGAGGACCTTGGGAGTGGCGACCGACGACAGTCGTACGTTCCACTCCAGCCCATCGAGCAGGGCGGCCTTCGACAGATTCGAGCTGCCCACATAGGCGGTGTCGAAGCCGGTGTTACGCCGGAACAACCATGCTTTGGCGTGCAGTCGGGTCGACCGAATCTCGTAGTTGACCTTGACTTGGGCGCCGAACTCCCGCACCAGGCGATCCAGCGCGAATCGCTCGGTGGCGCCGATGTAGGTGGTGGTGATGACCCGGATGGGGACACGTCGCTGCTTCGCCGCTCGCAACGCGTTGTCGAGCAGCCGTATGCCGTGCCACTTCACGAAAGCACAAAGCAGGTCGATGCGATCGGCAGTGGCGAGCTCTGCACGCAACTCGGTACTGAGATTGAGGTCGTCCGGCGCGTTGGTGATCAGGGCGGTTTCGGAGAGGGGTGTCAGGGGCCGAATCCCATAGACACCAGGCGCTTCTTGTTCGGCGAGAGCATGCAGTTGCCTGGGGCCTTCGACGATCGTGTGAGCCGAATCGTCGTCTTCCGGATCGGGTGCCGTGGAGGCCAGCGACTGCATGATCTGGTTGGCGGCGGCCACCTGCCTGTCGTGCGGCAGCCGGCTCAAACGGCGCCCCACTGCCTCGCCGATGTACCGGGCCAGCACATGAGGGGTGGACTCCGCGCTGACCTCGTCGTCGATCGCCTTCCAGCCCACGGCTTCGAGGTCCTTCAGGCGACCTTGCAGGCGCTCGGTGATGAGTTGTTCGTAAATGCCTGCGCTCGGCTGTGCCAGATCCCCCGACTCCGTCACGACTCTCCTCTGATCCTTCGTGAGTGATCACACACGATCACTCATGCCGATGAGGATCTGTTGTAACAGTAGCCACCGACATCCGAAGATTCCGCAGCGAAAGGTGATCAATTTCGGACAGTCGATGGTGTGGAACGCCTACCCTCATTGCTCACGTATGTCCACGTGCCGACCAGAGCCTCTCGTCACATCCCGTGACACCCCTCGTACCCCCGCCCCGACCCGCACCAGCAGGCCACCCCCCGCTGCGGCGGCCACACCACCGCCCGTCCCCGGGCCGCCAGCGTCGTCGCGTACTGCGGGAGCAGCGTCACGTCCGCCGGGGACGAGCCCTCCGAGGCGGCGAAGGCCTCGTAGGAGGGGACCGTGCCCGTCACGATGCCCAGGTTGGGTGTGCCCGAGGAGGCGAGTTCCCTGAGCGACGACTCTATGGTCGCGAGGTGCTCCTCGTGGGAGGGGTACTCCGCCGCGAGCTCCGGGTACGCGGTGACCAGTTCCGAGAGTTCCCCCGCGGGCCAGTGCAGGACGGCGACCGGGAAGGGGCGGGACAGGGCCTCGCGGTAGGTGCCGAGTTCGGCTCGCAGGCGGGAGATCTCGGCTTCCAGTTCGGCGGGGTTGTCCGAGCCGAGGGACCAGACGCGTTTGGGGTCGTGGAGTTCGTCCAGCGACACCGGCGAGGAGTGGAGGGTGTCGGCCAGGGCGTCCCAGTCGTCGTGGGGGAGGCCGAGCATGCGGCGGACGCGGTGGCGGCCGTAGAGGACGGGGTGGGTGGCGTAGGGGGGCTCCGCGGTGTCCGCCAGGAGGAGCGTCGCGGCCTCCGTGAACGTGTCGTGCGCCGCCTCCAGCTCGTCGTGGGACTCGAGGGCCTCCGCCACGATGACCCAGGGGGCGGGATCCCGCGGAGCGGCCGCGCGGACGCCGTCGATGATCGCGCGGGCCTCGGCCTCGTGGTCGTACTCCCAGAGGTTGGAGGCCTTCAGGGCGCGTACCAGGTGGGGGTTGTCCAGATCGGCCGAAGAGCCGTCGGGGGAGGACAGCAGGCGGTCGTAGAGCGCGGTCGCGGCGGGACGGTCGCCGGAGAGCTCCAGGTGGGCCGCGGCCTGGAGGAGCAGGGCCTCGGCGTCCTCCGGGTACAGGCCGGCGGTCCGCTCCAGGCGTGCCGCTTCGGCGGTGTGGTCGGCGTTCTCGGCAGGCGTGTCGGGGCGCATGGGGGACACCGTAGCGCCGACCGGTGACAAGGGGAGTGGCGAATTCCCAACCAAGGCCCCAGGCAGGGGCCAGGCGAGGCCGTGCAAGGCCCGTGGTCACCGGTCGCGGTGCCCCCGGCGCGGTCAGCCGAGGGACGGTGGCGCCGCCGTCGTCCGCCGCCTCAGATCGTCACCCCGTCCACCTGCAGCGTCTGCACCGCCTGCGCCGCGAACGGCACGCTCACCGTCTTGCCGGAGAGGTGGAGGTCCGAGTGGGAGGCGTAGAGGTCGCCGCCGCCCGCCGTGACCGTGTTCCAGCGGGGGACCAGGCCGCCGGAGCCGCCCGTGACGGTGGTGAAGCGGGAGAGGTCGAAGGTCAGGGTCTGGGCCGAGGTGGAGGTGTTCAGAGCCACGATGACCAGTCGTTCCGCCGACGCGTCGTAGGCCGCCACCGCGTTGCTCGCGCCCGTGTCCAGGATCTTCATCCCCGGGCGGATGTGACGGCTGAACTGTGCCATCACGTAGTACTTCGTCTGGATCGTCGTCGGCTGCAGGGTGTTCTGGTCGTACGCGATCATCGCCCAGCCCGTCGACGGGTCCATCACCTGCCAGTAGACCCAGGCCGTCGGGTGCAGCCAGCGGAAGTCGTAGAGGAGGTTGAAGGCCATCGTGTAGCCGGTGCCGTCCTTGTCACCGGTCTCGGAGTTCCACAGGGCCTTGCCGGCGGTCGTCACCACGTCCGTGTAGAGCAGGTCCCGGCGGCCGCCCGAGCCCTGGTAGCCGTGGACGTTGACGCGGTCGACGTAGCCCTTCGTGGTGGAGCTGAAGGAGTTCCACGTGGTGCGCGCCAGGTCGTAACTGGTCTCGTCGGACGCGGAGATCTTCGTACCCGTCAGGCCGCGCTTGTCCAACTCGCTTCGCAGGTAGGGCAGTACGGCCGACTGGACGGTGGCGTCCAGGTGGCAGCCCTCCTGGGTGCCGGACGCCGTCCACCAGCTGGAGCTGGGCTCGTTGAAGGCCTCGACCGTCGCGAAGTCCACGCCCCAGTTGTTCTTGGCGTAGAGGGCCACGGCCGCCAGGTGGGATGCGTGCTGGCGGTAGTTCCAGGACTGGAGGTTGTTGCCGCCGTCGGAGGCGCCGGACGGGTTGTGGTTCAGGCACATCCACCACATCGGGGAGTTCGCGAAGAGCTCGCTGGTCGCGCCGCGGGCCGTGGCCTTCACCAGCATCGCGCGCTGGGTGGCGTCCGCGGTCCACTTCCAGGCGGAGGAGGCGGGGTCCTCGTTGTTCCAGTCCTGCCAGTAGCCCTCGATCTGCTTGAAGGAGGGGATGTTGGCGGAGGTGACCATGCTCTCGCCGTTCACGCTGTTCCAGCTGCACCCGCCGAGGTTGTAGCGGGCGATGTTCAGGCCCAGGCCGGGGAGTGAAGTGCCGTTGTACGTGGTCGACTTGGTGGTGAAGAAGAGGTCGGCGAAGTCGTCCCGGGCACCGAAGACGTTCGCCCACCAGGCCAGGGAGGTGCCCCAGCCCTCCCACGTGCCGTACGTGGCCGACGGGTTGACGGCGATCGTGGCGTCGGCGCGCGCGGTGCCCGTGGCGAGTGCGCTGCCCAGGAGGCCGCCTCCCGCGGCGGCCAGGAGTGTTCTGCGTCGGATCATGGCTTGGGTCGTCTGCCTCTCCGTGCGGCTCTGACGCCGGTCGTCCGGTCGTTGCCGACCGGGCCGGTGTCGACTCGTCCCCCCGCATGCCAAGGGGAAGCATCGGGGGTGGCCCGTGGGGTTGTCGAGGGCTGGGACGGCCCTTTCTAAAACGGGTTGAGGAAGTGGTCGCGCGGGGGTCCGCGGCCGTGAACCCTGCTGGTTGCTCTGGTGAGTTGGAGGCGTGCGGCTTATCGTGCGGGCGGTCCCGGTCGAGAGGGCGCGTGAGGCGGCGCGTGAGGTTGCGCGTCAGGCGGCCTGTGAGGAGGCGTACTGCGTATGCGGGCTTCCGCCGTTCGAGCCGCACCCCTCGTGCAGCACAGCACCCGGCGCAGACGTGCCCGGCGACGGCGGGTCCTGTGGACCGGGGGCGAGGTCCTGGTCACCGTCGGGGTCGTGCTCCTGCTTCTCGTCGTCCATCAGCTGTGGTGGACCAACCGGGAGGCCCGGCGGGGGGCCGAACGGAAGGTCGAGGAGCTGGAGCGGGAGTGGGCGGCCGGGGGCGGTGGTGCGGGCGGTGATGTGGACGGGGGCGGTGCGCGGTCCTCCCGTACCGGTACGCCGTCCCCGTCCCCGTCCCCGTCGCCGTCGTCCCGGGCGGGCGGCGGGGACACCGCACGGCAGCGGTCGTACGCCGCCACCGGCGCCGGCCCGGCGCGGCCCCGCGGCTCCCAGGCGTACGCCGTCCTCACCATCCCGCGCCTCGGGCTGCGCGTCCCGGTCGCCGAGGGCGTGAGCAAGCCGGACGTCCTCGACCGGGGGTACGTGGGTCACTACCCCGGCACCCAACAGCCGGGGCAGGCCGGGAACTTCGCGGTTGCCGGGCACCGGAACACGCACGGGGAGCCGTTCCGGTACCTGCCGCGGCTGCGGCGCGCGGACCCGGTGCGGGTCGAGACGCGGTCGGCGACCTACACGTACGCGGTCGACAAGATCCTCCCGCAGACCTCGGCGCGGGACTCCGGGGTCATCCGGCCCGTGCCGCGGTCGGTCGTCAGGCCGGCGTACGGGTACGGCGAGCCGGGGTACTACATCACGCTGACGACCTGCACCCCCGAGTTCACCTCGCGGTTCCGGATGGTGGTGTGGGGGAAGCTGGTGTCGATGCGGCCGCGTGCGTAGAACGCCGAACGCCGAACGCCGACGTTCTTTACCACCGCTTGGGTTGCTCGATACCTCCCGCATACCCCCTCTCCCTAGTGTCGTGGGAGTTGGCATGTGCACAGGGTGAAGTACGGGGGACGGCCGCATGTCTGACCTGAAGAAGGAAGCCGCGTCGATGCACAAGGCGGCCACCGGGCTGCGGACGGTGGGACATCACACGGCGAAGCCGCTGGCGGACTTCAAGGAGCAGCAGCACGACCTGAAGGCGCTGGGGGCGCTGGGGTCGTTGCTGGGTGCGAAGGACGAGATAGAGAAGGGCATGACCACCCTGTCCAAGCTGACCGGGCAACTGGAGGAGGAGTGGGAGGCGGAGGCGAAGCTGATCGGTGAGGTGTCTGACGCCTTCGATCTGCTCGACGTGCTGCTGGCCGCCCAGGCCCGGGCGAAGAAGGGCTGAGGCGCCGCAGTCATGGTGGATCTCAACCCGCTGCACTACATCGACAAGTTCAACCACATGTTCGGCGATTCGGTCGCCAGTGGGCTGGAGTTCCTGGGGATCTCGGATCCGGCGGTGGATCCGGACGGGGTCCGGGAGATCGCGAAGAAGTGGCGGCATCTGGCGAAGGGGCTTCAGGACGCGGCCGGCGCCCATGACCGGGCGTTGTCGGGGGTGGTGTGGGAGGGGAAGGCGGCCCGGGCCTTCCACAAGCGGTCCAGGGCGGCCCGTAAGTCGGC
>NZ_JBEXLP010000077.1:0-32711 GCF_040610035.1 Streptomyces sp. NPDC004542 | reverse complement strand
CCAGCACGGCAGGACTCCCCGATCAGCCCCGATATGCCTGTGCCACACGTTCCAGCGACAACAAACGCGACACTACGTCACATACCGCCCTCTCAGAGGAGCCACGAGAGCACATGGCACAGCCGGAACACGCACGTTCCACACCCAGCGGGCAGCACGAGCGTGCACGCAAGAGCGCCCTACGTAGCGCTAGGCGCACGTCTGCGCCGACAGAGCATGAGAGCGCACAGACACGCTCTGCCTCGTCCGTAGCGTCTCTCAGGACGCCTGAGGACGTGCGTAATGCACTGCTGGCAGAGCTTGACTTGCACCTGAGCACAACCACGAACAAGCACGGACGGCCATTCCAGCGGAAGACCATCAACGCCTACGTGAACGCGGCCAAGGCACTCTCTGCCTGGATCGGACGGGCACAGCACGTCAACGCGGTGGGTGTGGTAGTTGAGTCGTTCACCGACGTGGATGTCTCGACAGCCAACGCGTTCTTCCGCTGGTGGTACGAGACCAGGGACGTTCCAAAGAGCCAGGACGGGAAGGGTGGGTATACGGGTGGGGTCAATACGGCTCAGCGGAACATCAGGCCGCTGTTCCTCTACCTCGCCGACGAGTACGGGCACCCCAACCCGTACCTAGACCCGCGCTTCCATCGGTACTCCGCTCCCGCCCTGGGTAAGCCCAAGACCCTCTCGGAAGAGTTCGTCCAGGACGTCCTCAACCTCACCGCATGGGGACCAGGCCGACGAGACTTTGAGGCCACGCGAGACCACGCACTCACCCGCGTACTGACCGAGGGGCTGAGGGCAGAGGAGATCCTGAACCTCCAGGTCCAAGACATCGACCTCCCCAACGCCACACTCCTGGTCGTGCCGCTCAAGGGACAGCGCAACTCCGTGGACGCGCGGCCTATCCCGCTACAACCGTCCACGGTCAAGGCTCTCCAGCGGTACATCCGCGTTCGGCAATCACACCCACGGGCCACCGCTGGCCACAAAGACTCCGCGTGGCTGTGGCTGGGCACGAGAGGACGCGGACGCCTCGCGTACAAGGGCCTGTACTGGATCGTGAAGCGGCGTACGGAACAGGCTGGGTACGACTCCGCCGACGTGTCGCCCCACTCGTTCTGTCACACGTGGTGCCACGACCTACTAGACGCGGGCGTGTCCGGCGAGAACGTCATGGCGATCCGAGGGTGGTCCTCGGCCTCGATGCTGCGCCGCTACGGCGCGGACATGGCCTCTCAGCGAGCGGTGGACGCCGTGCACCAGCTCGGCGACAGGTACTGACCCATGTTCCACACCACCCCGCCAGTCGTCCGCTCAGCCTCGCTATTCCTCGCCCTTCACGAACGAGCCTTGACCCAGGATCGTGTACAGCCGTCCCTCTGCCCTGAGAGCGGCCACCGCCTTCTGTGCGGTGGACTGGCTCACGTCGAACTCGGCGGCGATGTCCACCGTGCCGGGGAACCGCTCGCCAGCCTTCCACTTCCCCGCGTCGAGCCGACGCCTCAGTTCGGCCGCTACCTGGGGCCAGACGGGAACGGAGCGATCAAGGTCCATACCCTCAGCCTGCGCGGTTACGCGTCATCCAGCTATCGCGCTAGTGCGGTAGTGCGGTTTCGCGATAGCGCGTAAGCTCGTGACGCAGGACACAACAGAAGACCACTCCCACCCCTCGGGGTGGACATGGAAGGACCCCCGCGACAGGGCGAACTGTCCGGGGGCATGGCCGATCACCCAAGGAGTGACCGACGTGCGAACTCTACTGGCCCTCATCCTCTCGTGGCTCATGCCATCGACCGGCAAGCGACGAGCCGCCCCGCAGGCTGTGCCGACAGAGCACACCCCCACGGACACGCCGACACAGCGGCTGATCATCTCGCGCTCAGCGGTCACCAGCTCACGGAGCTTGGTGGGTGTGGAACGTCCCACCCGCTCACCTCGTCCGCCCGCTTATCTGCGCGGCGAGGACACCCCGCTCATCCGCCCGTACCTCATCGCCTGGGAACGGGAGCAGGAGCGGCGACGACAGATGGACCGGCGAACCGCCGCCACCCTCGCAACCCTCGGCATCGACTTCCACGGAGTGACGGCATGAGCACCCAGCCCGAGAACACACCGATCCGGTCTCGTTCCTCGCATCTCCGTCTCCTGCCGTGGACTGAGAACGACAAGCCCGCGTACCTCTCGACCCACAACACGGAGACGTACCTGTCCCGCCTCGCCGATACCGTCGAGAACCAGCAGACGGAGACGGCTGCTGTGATCCTGGGTCTCGCCAAGCCGATGGTCGAGGACACAGCGAACCTCGGGGCTGATGAACTCCGCTGGATCGCACGGCGCTTGTGCGAGAGCCTGACGGACGTTCTACGCGTCTGCGAGAGCCGAGCGGGACGCATCCCGCCGTACGAGGGTGACACCGCCGCACAGGACGACTCAGACGCCGACACGGAGTAGCGCGACCCGCTACCCTCTCCATGCGAGAGCCCCTGGCTACTTACCTTAGCCAGGGGCTCTCTTCTATGTGCGGGCGCTCACGTCACAGGAAGAGTGACAGGGCGGTGTGGAACAGTGCCTTGGTTCCGTCCCACCCGAGAAGGGTAAAGACGACGACGAACTCTGCCACACACAGCGGGACGGCGATTCTCAGGAAGTCCCTCGTGTCTCGACTCACGGGCGCTCACCACATTCACGGCACGCGGTGAACTTCACGTGGTGGATAGCCCCGTTCGCGGAGAACAGACTTTCCACGGTCGCCCAGTGGTGACGTCCCATCGTGACCTCGCACAGGCGCGTGGTCTCATTGCGGAACGTCTCGTCTGCCGCTTCCCAGCAACGACGCTGGACGCACGGGAAACACAGCGGGTCTTCCTCGATGCTCCCATTCCACTGCGCGGGGTTCTTCCCGCACGCGGTGCAGAGCACCCGCTTTAGGCTCACGCTCATTGCGTGGTTCCTCGCTCTCTGTTGAGTTGGACTTACGAGAGCGACGCTAGGACGCGAGCAAGCGTGTTCCGTAGGGACGCCGAGTAGTTTTCTCCGCACCCTCCTAGACGCTCAGTTACTCCATGGCTGCCCGTTATCTGAGCGCTGGTTGGCTGTTACAAAGACACCCCTTGGGTTGGCTCGCATAGTCCGAGAGAGTCGTCCTGTCAGCACGACAACGACCCACCGAGGAGCCCGACATGACCCGCTCGCACTTCGACCACAGCAACTGCGCCCACCCCAAGACCAAGGCTGGCAGGGCAGCTTGCCGTAAGGCTCTCCGCGCCGCTGCTGAGCCTGCGCCCGCCGCCAGCAAGAGCACCGCGCCGAAGGCCGGTACCGCGAAGGCTCCGGCGAAGAAGTCGCCCACCGCGAAGCCTGCCGCTCCCGCGAAGGCCGCGCCTGCCAAGAAGTCGCCCGTCCGCGCCACGGCTGCCAAGAAGGCTGCCACGTCGCCCGTCCGTAAGACCGTCGCCGAGATCAAGGCCGCCGCGCCGAAGGCCGACGAGACCAAGTAACACGTTCCACACCCAGCAGAGAAGGGCCCGACGCATCGAGCGTCAGGGCCCTTTCTCGTGGTCGCGTATTCGCGTCGTCTTCACGTCTGTGCGTCGTACGTATCGAGCGTGCATAGCTCCAAACGCGATTCTTTGACGCCTCTCGGGCGGTGAGAGTGCGTGTCGAGTGTCTGACATCAACGACGACAACCGATCTCTTTAGACGCGCTCTCAGAGCTTCGGCGCTATGCCGGCGAGCACGTCTCGGCAGGTCAGGGTGGTGTGGAACGCCTGAGAGGGCCCGTGTACTGGTTGCCGTGCCAGCCGCCCGGATGCCTGCCCTTCGCTGCCTTGTCGCGGTTGTTGTCTCCCGCGTCGCCGATGAACCAGTGCCGTGGGTTCTGGCACGGGGGAAAGTCGCAGGTATGGCACACGAAAAGATCCGGCTCTAGCTCGGATTCGATGATCCGTTCCGCGAACCACCGATGAGAACGGACTTTCTTGCCGCCCACCTGGAAGACGCCATAACCCTTCTTCGTGCGATGGCCTTTCCAGGGCCAGCAGGCATTAGGCCCACCAGAGATGTCCACGTTATCCACCCAGCGGGTAAAGGCATCCACATATCGGTTCGTCATAGACCCACGATATCCGTGAATCTGCGGTTAGACCCGCGTATATAACCCGCCTGACTTGCCTTGCCGTTTGAATCGTGCTATGCGACGATTACAGAGCTGAAACCAACTGTTCAGCGATTGGCCGAGAGGAGGAGAAGTAGTGGGTAAGAGTAACCCCAAACCACGAAAGCCGGATGCCCCGCTGGGTGCTGGCACTCTGAATGCGGCCGAACTGGACGCGCAGGCCGAAGAGGTCTACGCCCTCCATAAGAGTGGGCATTCCCTTGTCGCCATCGCTCGCTCACTGGGTCTCACTAAGGACGCGGTGGAACGCCGCATTGCACGAGCCAGGCGGAATCTGCCCGCTGAGACGGCGGACGCCCTCAGGGCAGACCGTGAGTCCTCGATTCTGGACATGGTCCGTGAGGCTCACGAGAACCTGGCCAATGCGGAGACCGTGGCCGAGCGTAACGCCTGCATCCGAACCATCCTGGATGCGAACACGAGGCTTTCCAAGCTCCTGGGCCTGGAAGTCCCGTCCAAGGTTGTCCTTGAGATGGAGAAGGTGTTCAGCACCGAGGGTGTCTGGAATGGGGAGGTGGAGGGCTGATGTCTCCTCTCCGTTCAATGAGCGAGGCTCGACGGCGTGCCGAGATGGGCATTCCGTACTGCCACACCCACCATGAGGGGTGTCCGAAGTATCGGATTCCCAATCCGTCCATCTGGGGCCACAAGACTGAGAGCGGTAAGTGGTTCACCACTCCTGGTGAGGCCCTGGACTCGGAGCTTTCCCACCTGACCAACCAGCTCTACATGGTCACGGGAAGCGAATTGCCGTACGAGGAGTTCCGGAGGGAATTCCTCTCATGGCCGTGCAAGGTCAAGCCGATGCCCATTGCTGAGTACGGACGGAAGTTCGGCAAGCAATCCACGGAAGTGGACACGGGACTAGCGGCGCTACTCGCTCGGGGGCGTGTGGGAGATGTGCCCGACACGTTCCGGCCTGCCTTCGAGGAGGTCGAGTAATGGCCAAGGTGGTTCTCAATCCTGCTGTGGTCGCTGAGTGGCTGGATCAGTTGCTCGCCACTGGCAAAGCCGTCATGAACGACGACGGCACCGTAACCATTCACCTCACGCCCGAAGAGACCCAGCAGATCAAGGCCCTTGTGGCCGAACTCAAGGCCGCCCGCTCTGAAATACCCGAGGAGGAATCGTGACCGACGACATGGCCGCCCGGCTCATGACCATGATGCGGGGCAACCGTCCCGCCGAGACGCGGGACCTGGACGAGATGCCGGACTCCACCAGCGTCAAGCTCCTGCGCCAGGCTCGCGGCGCGGACGACTACAGCCACGTCCACGAAGCCAACCGACAGGGCCAGGCCGAGTACGAGCGGACCGTCCGTAGGCGCGCTCAGGAGCTCCGCGCACAGGGTGTGCATCATCCCGAAGGCACCGCGCGCATGGAGCTCCAGATGGCCGCTCAGCGCCGTTCGGAGCAGGCCGAGCGCCGCGCCGTCTACGAGGCGATGACGGCGAACAACCGCGCGGAGATGGAGGCGAACTCCACGCCCGCCCTGCGGGAGCGCATCAAGGCCGCGACCACGGAGCGCCGTGAGCGGACCCTGTCCAAGCTCGAAGCCTCGATCCTGGCCGCGCTCCGTAGCGAGCGAGCCAGCGCCTGACCCAACAGCCGGCCGACTGCATCGGCCACGTAACCGCGTAGAACCGGGCAACCGCCCGTAGTAGAAAGGTAGGCCCCGCAATGGCCAACATCACGATGAACCTCCAGGACTTCAACTCCCTGATGGCGCTGGGCACTGCCCGTCGGCGGGCCGTCTTCCTGGACCTCTACAACACCGGCCGTACCAAGCTGAGCGCGTCCACCGCGACCGGCCCGGACAGCGTCGTTCTCGACCCGACCAGCCCCGGCACGAACGACCCGGCGGGCGTCGTGGTCACCCGCGTGAAGTCGGCGATCGCCTCGGCGGCCTGACACACAGACCGGCTGGTGTGGTACGTGGTCTGTCCTGGAGGGCTCACGTCCCACACCAGCCACCTACTTCCCGGTCCCTCACATTCTCCTTGGGTAGGCCGGGAACAGACGGGCTGGTGTGGGAGGTTCTTGATTCCCTTCTCCCTTCCACACCAGCCCGTTTCTGCTGTCTGAACCGACCGCGGGAGGTGAGCCATGCCCAAGAGTGCCCATTACGTAGCGACCCGGAGAGTTCTCCATAAGCCCGAGCTAAAGCCTCGGATCGTGGACTTCATTGCCGACCGGGAAGCCGTCCATTCTGCCGATATTGGGCGGGAGTTCTTCAACGGCGATGGTCACCAGACACGGCGCTACCTGACGGCTCTCGATAGGGAGGGCCGCATCACGAGCACACGTCGGGGCAAGTACCTGTGGTGGTCGCTGGCTGGTGTGGAAGTCACCGCCGCCGCCCTCGCCGACCGCACTCCCAAGCCGATCGGTAATCCTGGCCCACGCCTCACTGAAGAAGAGAGGCAAGCAAGGCGGGAACGGCGAGCGAGGAAGGCACGGGAGAAGCGGCGCGAGGAACGAGCAAAGCGACCTACCCCAACAAGGCCGCCGAAGGTGCGGGCTCACAGCCACTGCCCGCACGAGGACACCAAGGCCGAGCGTGCAAAGTGTCGTAAGGCAACCGCCAAGGCGGATGAGATAGCCGAGCTGGCAGACACCGAGCGGTGGCTTAACCAGGTTGAAGCGTGCGAGGCCATCGACCCTTCACTGGAGGTCGGCGAATACGACCCGATGGAAGGGATTAGGGAGCGTCAGGCGGCCAGGCGGAAGAAGTCGCGGGAGCGACTGGAGGCCGAGGGTAAGCATTACGGGTGGCGGAAGAAGTACCGCATGGGGATGGGCCCCACGGTCTATGCGCTGGCCCATTACATCCACGTCAGGATGAAGAACGACCGTAGGCACAAGGGCTATTACCGCTTTACCTACGAGTGGGTCCGCTCTCACTATCCCCACCTCCTGGCCAACTACCGCGACCTCGTGGAAGACGCCCTGGAACTCCTCGTGATCCAAGGCAAGATCGAGCGGCTGGACATCCCCGTCAAGGTGACGGTATCGGGTAGTGAGGAGCCCGCGTGACTTCACATGCCGACTGCACCCACCCGAAGACCGCTAATGAGCGGGCCAAGTGCCGTAAAGCCCAGGCACGTAAGGCACGACCCAGCCTCCATGACAACTGCGTCCACCCGGACACCCGGACGGAACGGCGCAAGTGCCGCGACGGCCATTACATCCCAGGAACGATGGAGCGCGCTCCCTCTATCGCCCAGATGCTCAAGTCGGTGCAGCCGAAGCCAGCACCCAAGCTCAAGCGAGAGCCCAGGCCGCCTAAGCCTCAGCTCACGCCCGAGGAGATCAAGGCCAAGAGAGACCAATGGGGCGGCAAGGGAAGGCTGACCGTTCCCGTGTTGTCGGGCTGGATCTATAGGCGGATGCGAGAGAACCGCGACCGCCAGTACGTGTTCACACGGGAATGGCTGTACCGCCAATATCCCGGCGTATCACGCGAGAAGGTAGACGCGGCTCTCCAATACCTCGTGGATAAGGGCAGGATCAACGCTCTGCCCAAGTGACTTCCTTGGAACGTGGCTTAGCGCTCGTGTAGCGTCTCGATGTTCGCTTGTTCACTGCACCCGAACACCACTGAGCCCCTGGAGACGGTGTACTCCGGGGGCTCTTTGGTGTCTGCGTCGGCGAGCGCTCAGAATCGCGCGTACGGCGTTTTCACGTCGTCGCCGACACAGAGAGACGCACGAGACGTGAGAGAGCCCTAGAGGCGCGATTCTGACGCGTTTGGAGCTATCGAGAGCGCTACGCGCTGAGCACGCGACGAGAGCGAGCGTCAGATGGTGTCCAGACGGTCAGCCATCCAGCGCAGAGCGGTTACCAACTGGCCTCGCTCAATGACGCCCCGGAGGGTAATCCCCACCTCGCCATCCGACCGCTTGACCTCAAGGTCCCCGTCCCCGGGGGAGAAGATCAGTTTGGTACGGATACCGTTGTCGTCCGACCCGTGGAAGTCGGCGTTGATGGCGACGGTCAGTGGCGTGCAACCCGGAATGGATTTGGTCTCGACAAAGTCATAGTCCCGGTAGCTCATCTACCACACCAACCTTTCTCATGTTCGTTGTCGCGGTCGACGCTAGAGCCCGTTATGCGGGTGCGGGCTCTAGCGCCAATCCATCGGTGTTACTGCTGGGGCCGCGTGAGATGGCGGTCCAGCTTCTGTTCCAGGCGCCGCAGAATCTCGGACGGGTTCTGTTCCATGTCACTTCTTCCAGTCGTCGGGGTGGACGCCGACACGAGCCGACCAGTGAGGGCGGCCGTAATGGACCTTGGCGGCGATCTGCCCGTTCCTCTTACGGCAGGGCTCGCCGCGCTCAGCCTTGCACTTGGGACACTTGGACTTCTGGTGCTCTGGGTTCTGCACTGGTCATAGTTCCTATTCCTCCCTCGGTTCACAGTGGTGGGTGTGGTACTTAGTCGTTGAGCCTGTACTTGGTGGTTCGTGCCGTTTCCTCTGCGACCACGATCACGTCTTGGTTTATGAGGTGGTGCCAGAAGTGCTGGTAGAACAGTGCCGCTCCGCCGCCACCGCGATACTGAGCGGGGAGCGTGTTCCGAACCTTCTTGTACAGCTCGGCTTGGCTGAACATGTCCAGGGAGCGAAGCGGGGAACTCTTGGCCGTCACAAACTCAACGACCTTGGTCGTGAGTTCGGCTTCCTCGTGGGGAGTGGGCGGCGCGGCGGACTTGGTGTCTCGGTGGGACAGGAGATACGCGGCCGTAATACGGGCCTGCTCGGCGTAGTACCTACCGATCTCGATAGCCGTTTCCATCGTTTCCAGGCTGATCTTCTTCTCACCCTGGAACACAGTCAGGTTGGCGGCAATCTTGAGTGTGTTACCCGCCAGCTTGTTGAAAGCCCCCTTAGCGTGGCGATAGTCGGGGTGCCTCCGGAGACGCTTGATCTCGCCGTCCCATACCTCGAACGCGTGGACAGCCTTCTCATCGACCGGGCGGATAGCCTGACGCCTTCCGCGTGACTTGACCTTCTCCGCCTCAGTTAGAACGTCCATGATGGACTTCTCCCACCACGCTTGGAGAGGCTTCGGGACCGTCTCTCGACTGTGGGGGTTGTAGTCGTCCCGCTCATCCATGCTGGGCGGCATGGCAATGAGGAATCGCCACAGGAAACCAGAGGCGACCATGTCCGCTTGCGACTTGGAGAAGATGGCGGCGCACGTCTCGGGCTGGGACGCAACGAGCGTGGGCAGGTATGCGTACCGCACCTGATAGGACGCGCCTGCGCCTCGCCGCTGGACCTTAAAACTGCCCTCCTCATACGCCTTGTTGATGGGGCCGGTCTCGGCACTGCCGTTGGCGTAGCGTCCACCCACGTTGCGGAAGTAGGTGCTCTCATCGTCCTTGATGGCAAGGACGCCGTTGTTGTTGGCGAGGTCCCACATCACCGCTTCGGGCGTGCTGTTGTCACAGAAGACCAGCGGTTCAGGCTTCTTGGCCTCGTTCTCCAGCGCCCGGAGATCTTCGATCCACAGGTGATCCGCGTCGGACCAGTCGGCGGGATTCTCAGGCAGGGTGTAGCTGGTCGACTTTCCGTCCAAGGCCATCTTGAGCGTCTTCGCGGCCTTGGCACCCGCGATGCTCCGCGCTTCCAGGGTGTTCCTGAACTCCTCCTGAATCCGCGCTTCCCACTTGTCCAGCGGCTTACTGATCAGGTTCACCACGGGGGTCTTGCGCTCTCCGGAGTCGAGAAGCACGAGGACCCAGATGGCCAGTGATTCCGACCAGTCTTCCGCGCCCATCGGCACGTTGAACTTGAAAGCCTTGTATGCCCGACGAGTGGCCACGGAGATGTTGAACAGAGCCGTAGCGAAAGCCAGGTCGGGCGTCTGCTGGTACGCCCTCGCTACCGCTTCCACGTAGGCGCGGAGCTGTCCGGGCAACACGTGGACGGGGAACTCAGGCGCCCGCTGGAACGTGAGCGGAACGGGCTTGTCTACCTCCACCAACACCGGCTCGTCGTCGGGCTCGCCGGCACTCTGGCGCAGCGGCTCAACGTCGTTGTCCGGGTCCTCGTCGGCGGGGCTCCAGCCCTCCGGCATGTCCTCGTCGCGCATCCGGTGCGAGGGCTGGTGTGGTACGTCCTCGGGCTGTTCCACACCCGCCTTGGTGCTCGCCGTTCGGCCGCCTGCCTTCGCGTCCTCGTATGCTTGGCTGGCGAGGAACCGCGCAACGTCCTTGCCAGTGGCACGGTCGCCTAGGTACTTGGAGCTCTGGGCGTACCAGAGGATGTGACCACCCTCAGACACACCCGCCTTGGCCAAGTCGAGATACAGGCCCCACAGTCGCTCGCTGCGGTCCACCTTGCTCGGCCCGCCCGCTTCCATGACCTGACCATCCACCGTGCGCACCGCCTGGCGAGCGCGCCAGTTGTGCCCCTTGGGAGGCTCTACGGGCTCGATAGACGCACACTCAGCACGAGAGCGCGTGTCAGTGTCGGGAAGCTCCGTACCGAGCGCTGAGGCAAGCTCAGGGGCGCTCCAGTCGCGCGATGACGCGCGCTCTGTCGTGACGGGCGCCCTCATGCGGTCACGCCCTCGTGGCCGTCGTAGCAACCCATCGGGCACTCGTCACGGTGCTTGTGGTTGATCGTGCCAGGCACGCGGAGCAGAGAGGCCCGGTGGCACTTACTCGGGTCCGCGCCCTTGAAGCCGTTGAGCTGGTCGATCTTCTTGGCCAGGGCCTTGTTCAGCGCCTCGATCTGGAAGTCGGGCGTGGAACGGTCCAGCTTGATGTACACGTGGCACTTGGGCCTGCCGTCCTTGGTGACGCCGCCCGATTCCACGAGGCTGGCGCCTATGTCGTCGGCGAGCCACTTGTAGGTGTTGGGCATAAGCCCGCCGTCGGCGTCACACCAGACCACGCGGCCACGAGACGACGCGTCCACACTCCGAGGCATGAAGTTGGGCGGTACCCGCCGCATCGGCATGGGAGCAAAGAAGACCTCCAGTCCCTCGTCCCACACCCGCCCATCGAGTTCACCGGCTGCTACCAGCTCCGCGCTATTGGCGGTGAAACTGCCCTTCGGGTGCTCCCTCGTCTTGGGGCCTCGCTCAGCGGTGACCACGAGAAGTTGGGTCTTTGCGGGGTAGAGTCCCGCAAAGAATGCGATACGATTCACGGTATTGCCTTCCTAAGTGAATCTGAAGTGGTTCCGAGAGCGCCCCTGTCGTCACACGGGGGCGTTTCTCATTTGTCGCGGGTCAGGTCAGAGCGCTGATCAGAACGTCCACGGACACCTTCTCGATCTGGTTCCGCTGCCTGGTACACGCCCTCAACTCCGGTGCAGAGGAGCCATGGTCACAGTCCGCGTGTTCGCGGAGATGACGGCACCTCTTCCTCGCTGCCTGGGTGTCCGCGTGACCGCATTCCGCGTGGCTGGAATAAGCCCGCCGCCCCTTCTTTTCCTCAGCCATCCTTGTTCCCTAACCCGTCGAGTTCTGCTCTCGTGCATCGATCATGACAGCCTCAGATTCCGACTAACTAATGGTGCGTGGGTGCATTACCACAGGCGGTTTGAAGATGTCGGCAAATCGTTACAATCGACTTCCACGACATAGAGAAGCCCCACACCAGCCATTGATGTGGGGCATTCCATGAGCGCGGCTTAGCCGTCGTATCGACGCGCACGCGAGAGCGCGCGTATCGAGCGTGCGTGTGCGGTAGGCGCTCAGAATCGACGCGTGAGGCGCCAGACAGGCAGAGTGTGCATGACTCGACTCATGACGACAGAGAGGCGCCCAAACGTGCTCTCAGCGCTTCTGTGCTCTCGCCACTCCATGAGGTCGAGAAACGGGTTATCGGTCGGCGTGGTGCTCGTGTTGGAAGTCATGGCAGAACGATGGACCGGATCAGGTGATGGTGGCTAGTTATTGCCCGCGTTAGGATGGCAGCCGCCATCCGTAGCGCGGGGTCGAGAAAGACCAGGTCAGAGGCTTGTGTGGCGCCGGTCACAGTTCGGCAGGCTGGCTTGTCGGTGAGCGCGGTCCTACTCGCGCGGGTGTGTGCGTGGCCGTGCGCAAATGGACATTGAGGATGGCGCGCGGCCGGTCAGCTCGAACTGTGCTAGTGAGGTGTGCTAGCTCGGTAGCACTGCTAAAACACGTCCTCATCTGCGGAAACGTCAAGTGTGCTACCTGTGCTACCTGTGCTAGTGAGTCGAGACAGAACGAGAAGCGTGTTAGCCGTGCCTATATATAAATAAAGGGGGGATGTCTGTTTTATTATATTCTCTCTCTTTAGGCGCACTTATGTCTGTTTCAAGGCTCACTCTTGGTAATTGCCCAGGCGGGACACTTCTCGTCTTTGAGTCTCTTGTCGGTAGCACAGGTAGCACGACTAGCACAGTTAGACATTCCTGCAAGACATGGTGCGTGTAGACCTGTGTTGAGCGAGTAGCACACTTCGGTAGCACAGTTCGTGAGTAGCACAGTTGGCGGGTGTGGAACGGCCATGTGGTGACTGAGTGTCCGGTGACCTAGCGTGAGGAGTACAGCGGGGTAATCTCGCGTGCGGGCGCGTGAGTCGGGCGAGCACTCATCGGCTGGTGTGGGACATGAGGCGTGAGATAGACCCGGATGGCCGTATTGCATGTGCGCGTGAGTGGGGAAGGGAGCATCCCCCCAGTCGGGTCCCATGAGGCCAGGCCAGCCTCTCTCGTGCTGTCCATTCTGCGGCTCGTCTCAGCGTGCCCATTCCCCCACGTCAGAGTGTGCCCACGTACGGGGATGGGCGTGTTGGGTCATTCGCTACAGCGCATGGGGTGTGAGTTGCCCAGCGTCATCCACCGCTCTAAGCTGCGCCGATGTCACAGAGCTAGGGTCCGCTACTCCATGAGTCTGCAAAGCGAGTTACGTGGGTTCGAATCCCGCCACGGCCTCCACAACCGGTTCGAGCTCCCGAGTGGTTCAGGGACTCGCCCGCGCCGCATCCATCAGCGAACTCCGCTCGCGGGGAGTCACGTGGGCCCGAATCCCGCCACGGCCCCCACAACGCGCCCCGCCCCGGCCCCGGAAGATCCCCTAACCGCAGATCTGCGACCAGCCGAAGTCGAAGCCGTCGCGGTAGCCGCGCACCCAGTACGCGTTGAGGCCGCCGCGGTTCGAGCGGGCGGCGTAGCCGCAGTCGCTCCGCCGGGCCTCCGTGAAGCCGTCCGCGCGCCCCACGCGGAAGCCTGCCCGGTACCAGCAACGCGAGTCGTTGCGGCGGCACGGCTGTTGCGGCGTCACCCTGGAACCGGCCGGCGTGGTCACCGTCGTCGGCCTGCTGGTGTCCGACGCCTGGGATGCCGCAGCCGCCGGCATCGAGACGGCCGTGGCGAGGACGATCGAGGTCAGCAGCATGGGCGCGAACCGTTTGGCGGGCACGGGAATCACCTCCGTGAGGCGCTGTCCGACTTGCCCCCTCCCGCTCACCATGCTTCTCTCGCGGTTCACATCCGTCAAACGGAGCAAAGCACCGCATTCATCGGCGATGCGCCTCAGAGCACGCCGCCCGCCTCGTCCTGGAACAGCTCCGTCCAGTAGTGCCAGTCGGCGTCGGTCGTCGTTCCGGTCGGGTCCACGGATGCCAGGGTGTGGATCATGGCGGCGGCCAGCTGGTCGTAGGCCTCGGTGGTCAGTTCGTGGTTCAGGTGGTCGTCGATGGTCCGCTCGTGGTGGAGGAGCCAGAGCGTGAAGGCGAGGGTGGAGACGTCCGTGTTCAACGCGTACAGGCTCGCCTCCGGCTCGCTGAAGTTCAGGACCGCGCCCGTCGTGCCGTCGACCACCAGGCTGTTGTCCTCGACGAGACGGCCGAGGCGTATCAGGCGGTCGGCGTGGGCGGGGAGGTGCTCCAGGGGGTAGTCGTCGGCGCGCTCCGAGACGAAGTACTCCGTCAGCGTGGGGAGGGGGACCTCCGTGTCCAGGTGGAAGAGGACCGCGTCCTCGGGCAGGCCGGTCTCGCGCAGGAAGCGGCGCGTCGGTTCGTGGGTGAGCGTGCCGGGGAAGTCGACCTCCTCGAAGCGGGCCACCCGGCCCTGGCCGAACTCCTGGTCCAGCAGGCGGGCGGGGAGGTCCAGGGCGAGGCCGCAGTCCGTGCCGGGGCCCGCGACCAGGGCCAGGGGGCGGATCAGCGCGGCCGCCTTCCAGTACGGCGGGACCTCGCCGCCCGCGCCCTCCTCGAAGAGGGCCAGGAGGCGGCGGGACGCCTCGGTGGCCGCCTTGGTGCCGTAACGGCCCGCGTAGGCGGCGAACTCGCCGCGCAGGCCCGTCAGTTCCTCGGTCACGGCGGCGAACCGCACGAGTGCCTCGAGCGAGGGTGCGAACGGGCGGCTGTCCACCGCGTCGAAGAGGTACGTGGTCGTGATCTCGCCCGTGCCCCCGTCGAGGAGGAGGGACTCCGGGTCCATGCCCACGGGGTGGAGCAGGGCGCCTATCACCAGCCGGTCCCGCAGGTCCTCCGCCGGGCCGTCCGTGGTCTCCGCCAGCCTGCGCAGCCCGTCCGTGCGCAACGGCTCGAACGTCAACAGGCCCCCGCCGGACGGCAGTCCGGGGCCGGTCAGCCAGTGGCGCGTCGGCGCGTGGGTGACGTACGGACCGAGGTCGTCCTCGGTCAGGGTGATCGCCGTGACACCGGCGTCGGTCGTGCTCATCGCTCCCCCGCGATTTCGTCGAACCTGGTACGTCCCGTCGGAGCGGCCGGAGCAGCCGTCCCCCACTGCTCGGCACACTACGCCGCCCCACTGACAACGCGCCCCGTGAGAAGGACGTCAGGCGACCCGGGCCCGTTCCGTCCCGGCGAGAATCGCGTCCACCGTCTCGCTCACCGTCAGCGCCGAGGTGTCCAGCCACAGTCCCGTGCGGGGCGTCTCCGCCCGCAGCGCCGCGTCCAGTTCCGCCACCGTCCACGCGCCGTACCCGGTCTTCGGCCGCCCGGCCTCCCGCGCCGCCACCACCTCGGGCGCCGGGGCGAGCACGACCACGTGCAGCGGGCGGGTGCGGATCAGTCCGAGGCAGGCGGTCAGGCCCGCGCCGAGCAGTACGTCCTGCACGACCGCCGTGAACCCGGCCGCCGCGTACGCGTCCGCGGTCGCCGCCGACAGGCGTTGACGCAGGTGGAGCTGGGCCTCGGCCTCGCCGCCGGTCGCGGATCCGGGGACGTACTCCGCCCGGCCCGACACGATCATGCGGCGGAACACGTCCCCGCGCACGTGCGCCGCGCGCGGGAGCCTCTCCGCCAGCGCCTGGGCGACGGTCGACTTCCCCGCTGCCATCACCCCGGTGACCACGACGACCCCGTGCATCAGGTGAAGTAGACCCCGCCCAGCACCACCACGACCGCCGCCACCAGGAACAGCAGGATCCACAGCAGCAACTTGCCCACCGCGGGCGGTGGTTCGTAGCGCGGTTGCTCCTGGGGCCCCTGCTCGCTCACTGGTTGTGCACCACCGCGGCCTGCGGGCGGATCGGCAGGCGGTTGACCGGGCGGCCGGTCGCCGCGCGGACGGCGGAGGCGATGGCCGCCGGGGAGGTGACCACCGGTACCGCGCTGACCGCCTTGGCGCCGAAGGGGGCGACCACGTCGCGCTCTTCGACCAGTTTGACGATCTGGATGTCGGGGGCGTCCAGGGCGGTGGGCAGCGCGTACCCGGTGAGGTCGGGATGGCGGATCAGGCCGCGCGGGGTGCGCAGGTTCTCGGTGAGCGCGATGCCGACGCCCTGGGTGACCCCGGCCTCGATGCGGGCGGCGAGCTGCGCCGGGTTGAGCACCCGGCCCACGTCCTGGGCGACGGCCAGCTCCACGACCCGTACCGAGCCGATTTCGATGTCGACGTCCACCACGGCGCGGATCGCGCAGAAGGCCAGGCCCACGAAGGCGTCGCCCTGCCCGGCGCCGTCCAGTGGTTCGGTGGGATGCGGCCGGCACTGGGCCGTCGCCCAGAGTTCCTTGCCGTCCAACGCCTCGCTGACGGTGGTGGACAGCACGCCGTCGTACGAGGTGATCTTGCCGTCGGTGATCTGGAGCAGCTCGGTCGACATGCCGAACTTGTGCGCCAGGGGCTGCAGCAGCTGGGTGCGGACCATCTTCGCCGCCCGTTCCACCGCGCCGCCCGACACCCAGGTGTGCCGTCCGCGGCAGCTCGCGCCGGCCGGGGGCTGGTCGGTGTCGACGGGGGCCACGTGCACCTCGTCGATGCCGAGGGTCTCCTGGACGATCTGCCGGGCGAGGGTCGTGAAGCCCTGGCCCGTCTCCACGGCCGCGCACAGGACCGTGGCGATGCCGTCGTGGACCTTCACCGTCGCCGTGGAGACCTCGTCCGCGCCCTCCGCGCCGAGCATGTGCACCATGCCCAGGCCGTAGCCGACGCCCCGGCGCACCGCGCCCGGTTCGCCCGCGCCCTCGGGGCCGCCGGGCAGCAGCCACTCCTCCTCGGGCGTGTCCTTGGGCAGCGCCGGGAGCGGGAAGTCGCGTACCGCCTGGAGGAGTTCGGCGACGGGGGCCGGGCAGGTCACCGTCTGGCCGATCGGCAGGACGTCACCGGTCGCGAGCGCGTTGCGCAGGCGCAGCTCGGCCGGGTCCAGGGCGAGCTTCTTGGCGAGCTTGTCCATCTGCGCCTCGTAGGCGGCGCACACCTGCATGGCGCCCTCGCCGCGCACGTGGCCGGAGGGCGGGTTGTTGGTGCGGACGGCCCAGCCCTCGATGAAGGCGTTCGGGACCACGTAGGGGCCGCAGGCGAAGGACACGGCGGCGGCCAGGGCCTCGGCGGAGGTGTCGGCGTACGCGCCCGCGTCGAGGAGGATCTGCGCCTCGACCTTGACCAGCCTGCCGTCGGCGTCGGCGTGGTGCCGGTAGCGGAGCAGGGTCGGGTGGCGGTGGGTGTGGCCGAGGAAGGACTCCTCGCGGGTCGCCGTCAGCTTCACCGGGCAGCCGGTCCTGAGGGCGAGCAGGCCGAGCGGGAGCTGGAAGCCCTGGTCCTCGCGGTCGGCGGTGGCGCCGGGGACGCCGGTGACGACGATCTTCACCCGCTCGGGGGTCAGGCCGAGGACGGCGGCGGCCGTGTTGCGGTCGGCGTGCGGGTCGGTGGAGGCCAGGTAGAGCTCCACCCCGCCGTCGGGGCGGGGCACGGCGAGGCCGGCCTCCGCGCCGATGGGGGCGGGGTCCTGGCGGCCGATGCGGTACAGGCCCTCGACGACGAGCTCGCCCTGCGCGTCCGGGTCGCCGTGGCGCAGCGGGATGTGCCGGATCAGGTTGCCGTCGGGGTGCAGCGGTTCGGCTTCGAAGGCCTGCTCGGGGTCGGTCACCGGGTCGAGCACCTCGTACTCGACGATGACGGCCGCCGCGGCCATCCGCGCGGTGTCGGGGTGGTCGGCGGCGACCGCGGCGATGGGCTCGCCGTGGTGGCGTACGACCTCGGAGGCGAACACGGGGCGGTCGGGGGTGCCCCGGCCGTGGCGCGGGGTGCCGGGGACGTCCTCGTGGGTGACGACGGCCCGTACCCCGGGCATCTCGCGCGCGTGGGAGGTGTCGATCGAGACGATGCGCGCGTGCGCGTGCGGGGAGCGCAGTACGGCCGCCCAGAGCAGGCCCTCGGCCCACAGGTCGGCCGCGTACGGGAAGGTGCCCTCGGTCTTGGCGCGGGCGTCGGCCGCGGGCAGGGAGGCGCCGAGCCCGTGCGGCAGTGGTTCGGCGGCGGGGGCGGGCTCCGCGGGACTGGTCGCGGTGGCGGCTTCGTTGCTCACGCCTGGCCTCCGTCCTGGCCGTAGTGCCGGTCGTGCGGTCCGGGACCGCCGAAGGTCCCCGGTGAGTCGAAGGCCGACGCGTTGACGCCGCCCCCTCCCGGGCCCGCCTGGTGCGGAATACGTACGCCGTCCGCGTCCGTCTCGGCGTCGGCGGCGGCGTACGCCTCGCGTTCGGCGACGACCTCCTGGACGGCGTCCAGGACGCCCCGGTAGCCGGAGCAGCGGCACAGGTTGCCGCACAGCGCCTGGCGGGCCTCCAGGTCGGTCGGGGCCGGATTGCCCTCGAGCAGGTCGTGCACGGTCATCGCCATACCGGGGACGCAGAATCCGCACTGCACCGCACCGCACTTGGCGAGCGCCCGCTGGACGTCGGAGGGCCGGCCGTCGGCCGCGAGGCCCTCGACGGTGCGCACCTCGCTGCCGGCGGCGGTGACGGCGGGCACCAGGCAGGAGGCGACGAGCCGTCCGTCGACCTGGACGTTGCAGGCCCCGCACTCGCCCTGCGAGCAGCCGTCCTTGGCCCCGGCGAGGCCGAGCCGCTCGCGCAGCACGTACAGCAGGGACTCGCCGATCCAGGCGTCGGTGACGGGGCGGTCGGTGTCGTTGACGCGCAGGACGTAGGAGGCGAGGGGGTGTTCGTCGTGCGCGAGGGGCGGGGGCGCCTCCTCCTCGGCCGCCCGCGCCGCGTCCTGGTCCGCGTGCGCTTCGTCCTGAGCCGCGTGCGCTTCGCCCTGGGCCGTGTGCGCTTCGTCCTGGGCCGCGTGCGCGGTGTCGGGCGGGGGTGCCGCGTCGTCGCCCGTGGCGGCCTCTTCGGCGGCCTCCGGCTCGGGCGCGCTGTCCACATCCGTCCCGGGGGCCGCGGGGGGCTCAGCGGGCCCGTCAGGGGCCGTGGCGGCCTCCTGCGCCTGCGGGGGCGCCTCGGCCGGCTCGGCGGCCTCGGTCTCCGGCGCCGGCCCGGCCGGTGGCCCGGCGTACGGCGTGCCGGGGCGGAAGTCCTCGTGGGCGGGGTGCTCGGGCGCCGCGTGGCCTCCCGGCCCCGTCGGCTGTCCGCCGTCCGTGTCCTGCTCGGGCTGCCCCCAGGGCCGGCCGGTGGTCTCCGTCGCCCAGGGGGCGGGGGCGCCGCCCGGGAGGGTGGCCGGCGGTGCGCCGCCGCCCCACTGGCCGACCAGGGAGGAGGTGGTGAACTCGCCCGATTCGTCCGGGAGGTCGCCGTCCGCGACGGGGATGGACCACTGCCCGGTCACATCGTGGCCGGGGGCCGGTGCGGCGGGCGCGGGCTCGTCGTAGGTCCACTGCTGCGTGGTGGCGGGGTTGTACGTGAACCGGTCGTCCGCCCCGGTGTTTCCGCCCTGCGGTACGGCGTTCGGGTCGGGCCAGTGGGCGCCGGCGTCCGGTACCGCCCAGGTGCCGCCGGCCGCCGGGTCGGCGCCGGGGTCCACACCGGGGGCCACCGTGATCTGCGGCGGCACGTAGCCGTGACCGGGTGCGGCCAGGAGGGCGTCGATGCCGCCCTCGGGGAGCTTCACGAAGGCGGTGGCGCCGTCGTCGTAGTCGCCCTGGGGCAGCGGGTCCCAGCGCCCACCGCCCTGGGGCGCGCCCTCTCCGTGCTGGTCGTCGGTCACGACAGCGCCCTCCCCAGTGCTCGTCGGGCCAGCGCGGCGACGGTGCGCCGCAGGTGCAGTACGGCGGGCGGAAGCTGCGGTACGGAGCCGTCCGGTTCCGGCACCGGGTCCGGGATGCAGGCCGCGGCGACGTACTCGCCGAAGGCGTTGAGCGCCTCGGGGACGATCGCGCGGTCGTTGTCCCAGTCGATGAGCCGGGCGACCCACTGCTCGGCCTCCAGGGGCCGCAGCGGCATCGGTGCTATGGCGCCCACCGCGCACCGCACTCCGCGCCGCGCCGGGTCGAGGACCAGCGACACGGAGGCGAGCGCGCGGCCGGGGCCGGTCCGCCCGGTGGCCTTCAGGAAGACCTGCGGGGCGTGCAGCAGCGGCACGCGCACGTAGCCGATGAGTTCACCGCCGCGCAGCATGTCGACCCCGGCCAGCAGGTGCGACACCGGGATCTCCCGGCGGACCCCGCCCGGGCCCGCGATGATCAGCGTCGCCTCCAGGGCGGCCAGCACCGGCAGCGCGTCGCCGGTGGGCGCGGCCGAGGCGATGTTGCCGCCCAGGGTGCCCGCGTTGCGGATGTGCGGCGGGCCGGCGGCGCGCGCGGCGGCGGCGAGCGCCGGGATGAGGGCCGCGAAGTCGGGGCGGCCCATGCGCGCGTGCGTGAGGCCGGCGCCGAGCAGCGCGTGGCCGTCCTGGTACTGCCAGCCGCGGATCTCGCTGATCCGGCCGAGACCCACCAGGGCGGCGGGCCTGAGCTGCCCGGAGTTGACGGCGGCCATCAGGTCGGTGCCGCCCGCCACCGGTACGGCCGCGGGCATGGCGGCGAGCGCCGCCACGGCCTCGTCCAGTGTCGTGGGCAGCGTGACGGCCTGCGCCGCCTGCGGTGCGTGCGTGGTCAAACCGGCTGCCCCTTCCCGCTGCCCCACCTGGTCCGCCTGTGCTGCCGTACGGTACGTGCTGACAGGGCGGACGTGGCAACTCTGGCACATCTTCGCAGGGCCGTAACGCGGGGGTCCGCTAGGAGGCATTGGGGGCTTTTCCGGCACCTTCGCCCACTTGCCCCTTTTCGTCTAGCGGTTCGGGGGTGGCCCCTCGATCGGGCGACCGAGCACGCCGGGCCGCCGCTGCCACGGCCGGGGCCCGCCCGGCGGGCGGTAGGCGACGCCGAGGGCGTCGAGCCTGCGGTAGCGGGCGGCCATCCGGCGTTCGAAACCGGCGAAGTCCCGTTCCGCCGGGCCCGGCAGGACACTCCAGGCCACCTCGGCGAAGGCGGCGAGCAGCGGGAAGACCTGGTAGTCCACGCGCGCGGCGTCCTCCGTCGCCTCCGTCCAGATGTTGGCCTGGGTGCCCAGCACCCGGCGTGCCTCCTCCCCGGTGAGCCGCGGCGGTACCGGTTCGAAGCGGTAGACGGCCTCCAGGGTGCGCACGAAGCCGATCGGTACGGGTTCGTCGGCGCCGGCGTCCTGCCGGTGGTCGAGGTACACGTGCTGCTCGGGGCAGATCACGACGTCGTGACCGGCCCGCGCCGCGGCGATCCCGCCGCCCTAGCCGCGCCAGGACGACACGGCGGCGCCCCCGGGGAGTCCGCCCCCCAGGATCTCGCCCCAGCCGATGAGCCTGCGTCCGCGCGCGGAAAGCCACTTGGCGAAGTGGCCGATGAACCAGGACTGCAGTTCGTCCTCGTCGGCGAGACCGGGTTCCGCGATGCGGGCCCGGACGGCCACCGAACGCCTCCACTGCCCCTTGGGGCATTCGTCGGCGCCCGTGTGGACGAACTCCCCGGGGAAGAGAGCGAGTACTTCCTCGAACACCGCTTCGTAGAAGCGGAGGGTGTTGTCGGTGGGGGCGGGTACGTTGGGGTCGATTCCCCAGGTGTCCTGGACGGAAAGGGCGGTGGTGTCGATGACGTCGGTGTTGCCGAGCTCGGGATACGCGGCGATGGCGGCCTGCGAGTGGCCCGGTACGTCGCTTTCCGGGGTGATATGCCCCTCGGCGGCGTAGGCGACGATCTCCCGGATGTCGTCCTGGGTGTAGTGGCCACCGTGCGGCTTTTCGTCCCACAGCGGTGAGTCCCCGTGGCCGGATTTCGTCCGCGTCCGCCACGATCCGGTGCCGGTCGGTTCCGGATACCGTTCGATCTCGATCCGCCGGCCCTGGTCGTCCGTCAGGTGAAGGTGCGGGACGTCGAGTTTGTGCGCGGCCAGCAGATCCAGAGAGCGCGGCACGCCGTCCTTGGGCATGAAGTGCCGTGCCACGTCGAGCAGGATGCCGCGCCGGCGGAAGCGGGGGGCGTCCTCGACGGTCCGGTGCGGGACCGCGTGGGCGGCGCCCGGGCGCACGGGGGCGCGCCGGAAGGCGTCGGGGCCGAGCAGCTGACGCAGGGTCTGCGCGCCCCAGAAGACCCCGGCCGCGTCACCCCCGCGGATCTCGGCACCCCGGCCGGGGACGGCGCCGAGCGCGTACGCCTCCGGCTCCAGCGCGCCGTCCAGGCGCAGGCGCACGGAGTTGCGCGCACCCTCCCGGCCCCGGCGGCAGGGGCAGGGCGAGGGCCGCGCCGAGCACGGAGCGCAGCCGGCGCTCCGTGGTGCCGGTGCCCGGGGCGTCCCACAGGACGGTGTACCGGTCGAGCTGGACCGCGCGGCCCGGGGGGCCGTCGACGGTGCGCGGCGCCGGGATCAGTTCGCTCACGTCAGCCCCCGCCCCGGCCACCGGACACGTCACGTCGTTGCGCCATCCGCAACGACCGTTCCGCATCGCTCAACGACACGAAGGCCAGGGGCGCGCCGACATGCCGACAAGAGGTCTCGACCACTTCCCCGCGCGGGCGCACGCGAGCCCCCGGGGCGTGCCGCACACGCTCCGGGGGCCTCGCCGAGAGCTGCCTGTCGCTACTTGTCCTTGCCACCCTCGTCGCCGCCGCTGCCCATGGAGTCGTAGATCTCCTTGCACATCGGGCACACGGGGTACTTCTTCGGGTCGCGGCCCGGCACCCACACCTTGCCGCACAGCGCCACGACGGGGGTGCCGTCCAGGGCGCTCGCCATGATCTTGTCCTTCTGGACGTAGTGGGCGAAGCGCTCATGGTCGCCGTCACCGTGGGACACCTGCGGCGTCGGCTCAACGAGGGTCCCCGTACCAGTCCCGCGCTCGGGCTCGAGAGTGCTCATGCGCCCAAGGGTACTGAAGCTCACACGCATCAGTTGAGCGACGGGTCGTCCGGATAGGTGGCCACCATCGCCAGCTCACTGCGCTGGCGGCGCAGGACCTCGCGCCAGAGTCTCTCCGGGGACGGGGACGACACGTCACCGGGCTCGGACTCCACGACGTACCAGGCGCCCTCCACCAGCTCGTCCTCCAGCTGGCCGGGGCCCCAGCCGGCGTATCCGGCGAAGATGCGCAGGGAGCCGACGGCCGAGGCGAGCAGCTCCGGCGGGGCCTCCAGGTCGACGAGCCCGATCGCGCCGTGCACCCGGCGCCAGCCGAGCGGGGCGTGGTCACCGCCCGCGCCACCGGGGATGACGGCGACACCGAGCGCCGAGTCCAGCGACACCGGTCCGCCCTGGAAGACCACACCGGGCTCGCCGGTGAGATCGGCCCAGCCCTCCAGGATGTCACCCACGTCCACCGGGGTGGGGCGGTTGAGGACGACACCGAGGGAGCCCTTCTCGTCGTGGTCGAGAAGGAGCACCACCGCGCGGTCGAAGTTCGGGTCCGCCAGGGCGGGCGTTGCCACGAGCAGCCGTCCTGTGAGCGAGGACACCTCGGTCATGCCAGACATGATCCCGCATCTTCCCTCCGCATGGGGAGCCAACCGGTGCCCGGGAGTGAATGCAGCTCAGGGCGCAATGGCGCGCACCCGAGCGCACGGCCGGGACGATGACGGTACGTGGCCGGCGGGGCACCCTTCGTGTTGTGACACAGCTATGACCTAGCTGGGTGGTCCCTGGGCCTACGGGAGGGGGGTGATCGGCGATTACCCTGTCTCTCCGGCCCTTGCGCAAAGTGATCGGCCGAACCCTGCCCGACTCATCGGAACGCGAGATACATGACCGTCAACGACGATGTCCTGCTTGTCCACGGCGGCACCCCGCTGGAGGGCGAGATCCGTGTCCGCGGCGCGAAGAACCTCGTGCCCAAGGCCATGGTCGCCGCCCTGCTGGGCAGTGCGCCGAGCCGGCTGCGCAACGTTCCGGACATCCGTGACGTGCGCGTGGTACGCGGCCTGCTCCAACTGCACGGGGTGACGGTCCGTCCGGGTGAGGAACCCGGCGAACTGGTCCTCGATCCGACGTACGTGGAGAGCGCGAACGTCGCCGACATCGATGCCCACGCCGGTTCGAGCCGCATTCCGATCCTGTTCTGCGGTCCTCTCCTGCACCGTCTCGGCCACGCCTTCATCCCGGGGCTGGGCGGCTGCGACATCGGCGGCCGGCCCATCGACTTCCACTTCGACGTGCTGCGGCAGTTCGGCGCGACCATCGAGAAGCGGGCCGACGGCCAGTACCTGGAGGCCCCCAAGGGGCTGCGCGGTACGAAGATCCGGCTGCCGTACCCGTCCGTCGGCGCGACCGAGCAGGTGCTGCTGACGGCCGTACTCGCCGAGGGTGTCACCGAGTTGTCCAACGCGGCCGTCGAGCCGGAGATCGAGGACCTCATCTGCGTTCTGCAGAAGATGGGCGCGATCATCGCGATGGACACCGACCGCACGATCCGCATCACCGGTGTGGACAAGCTGGGCGGCTACACCCACCGTGCCCTCTCGGACCGCCTGGAGGCGGCGTCCTGGGCGTCGGCGGCGCTGGCGACCGAGGGCAACATCTATGTCCGCGGCGCCCAGCAGCGCTCGATGATGACCTTCCTCAACACCTACCGCAAGGTGGGCGGTGCCTTCGAGATAGACGACGAGGGCATCCGCTTCTGGCACCCCGGCGGCCAGTTGAAGTCCATCGCGCTGGAGACGGACGTGCACCCCGGCTTCCAGACGGACTGGCAGCAGCCGCTGGTCGTGGCCCTCACGCAGGCGACCGGCCTGTCGATCATCCACGAGACGGTCTACGAGTCCCGCCTGGGCTTCACCTCCGCGCTCAACCAGATGGGCGCCCACATCCAGCTCTACCGTGAGTGCCTGGGCGGCTCCGACTGCCGGTTCGGCCAGCGCAACTTCCTGCACTCCGCCGTGGTGTCGGGCCCCACCAAGCTCCAGGGCGCCGACCTGGTCATCCCGGACCTGCGCGGCGGCTTCTCGTACCTGATCGCCGCGCTGGCCGCCCAGGGCACGTCCCGCGTCCACGGCATCGAACTGATCAACCGCGGCTACGAGAACTTCATGGAGAAGCTCGTGGAGCTCGGTGCGAAGGTCGAGCTCCCGGGCAAAGCCCTCGGCTGAGCCCGTCCGCGCGGCCGGGGCCACGGCCACAGCCCTGGCTCCGGCCGCGCACGGGCGGGGCCGGGGCGCTCGGAGGCTTTCAGGAGCGGCGGGCGAGAACGGGGCGGCACCCGAGTCCGGGTGCCGCCCCATCGGCGTTCTACAGGCCGTACACCGTCCCGCGGTGCACGGACGGCAAGGTCACTGACCCTTGGCCGCTTCCTTGAGCTTGCTGCCCGCGGAGACCTTCACGCTGTAACCGGCCGGGATGTTGATGGGCTCACCGGTCTGCGGGTTACGAGCGGTACGAGCGGCACGGTGGGTGCGCTCGAAGGTCAGGAAGCCAGGGATGGTGACCTTCTCGTCGCCCTTCGCGACGACCTCGCCGACGGTCTCGGCGAACGCGGCCAGCACGGCGTCGGCGTCCTTGCGGGTCACCTCGGCACGGTCGGCCAGCGCGGCCACCAGCTCACTGCGGTTCATGTTGTTACTCCCGTGTTCTTCTTGCCGTTGAGGCGTGCCACGCGGCTGAGCCGCGTGAAGGGCACGGCCATGCCGATGCTGCCAGGGTCCTCGGAGAGTCCCCGGACCCGGGTCCGTCGTCAGACCCTCGCGCCCAGGGACGCATCCTGCCCCTACCTGCGGCGGGAAAGCCAATCCGGCACCCGTAGGAGTCGTGAGAACACCCTAGGGAGTCACACGAAAAGAGTGCCCGAACGTGGCCGACACCCTAGACGCCGACTCCACGAGCCGGGTTCCACGACGCGCCGATACCACACCGCGCCGTGGGGATGCTCACACGCTGTGCGTCCCGCTCCGGACCACGCCTACCCGCTCCGCGTCCTATGACGCAGCGGCCACCGCCCTGGCCGCCTCCCGCACCGCGCCGGCCACCGCGCCGGCGACCTTGTCGTTGAAGACGCTGGGGATGATGTAGTTCGGGTTGAGCTCGTCCTCGGTCACCACGTCGGCCAGCGCCTGCGCGGCGGCGAGCATCATCTCCGTGTTCACCGTGCGGGACTGCGCGTCCAGCAGACCTCGGAAGACACCGGGGAAGACCAGCACGTTGTTGATCTGGTTGGGGAAGTCCGAGCGGCCGGTGGCGACAACTGCGGCCGTCTGCCGGGCGATTGCCGGGTCCACCTCGGGGTCCGGGTTCGCGAGCGCGAACACGATCGCACCCTCGGCCATGGCCGCCACGTCGTCGCCGTCGAGGACGTTCGGGGCGGAGACGCCGATGAAGACGTCGGCGCCGCGCACGGCCTCCTTCAGCGTGCCCGAAAGGTTCTCGGGGTTGGTGTTGTCGGCGATCCAGCGCAGCGCCGAGCCGACCGGGGCGTCCACCAGGTCCTCGCGGCCGGCGTGCACGACACCCTGGATGTCGGCGACTACGGCGTTCTTCACACCCGCCGCGAGCAGCAGCTTGAGGATGGCCGTACCGGCCGCGCCGGCGCCGGACATCACGACGCGGATGTTCTCGATCGCCTTGCCGGTGCAGCGAAGTGCGTTCTTCAGCGCGGCGAGGACGACGATCGCCGTACCGTGCTGGTCGTCGTGGAAGACGGGGATGTCGAGGGCCTCGCGCAGCCGCGCCTCGATCTCGAAGCAGCGGGGCGCGGAGATGTCCTCGAGGTTGATGCCGGCGAACCCGGGGGCGATCGCCTTGACGATCTCGACGATCGCGTCGGAGTCCTGGGTGTCCAGGCAGATCGGCCAGGCGTCGATGCCGGCGAAACGCTTGAAGAGGGCCGCCTTGCCCTCCATGACGGGCAGCGCGGCCTTCGGGCCGATGTTGCCCAGGCCCAGCACGGCGGAGCCGTCCGTCACGACCGCAACGGAGTTGCGCTTGATGGTGAGGCGGCGGGCGTCCTCGGGGTTCTCGGCGATCGCCATGCAGACCCGGGCCACCCCGGGCGTGTAGACCATGGACAGGTCGTCACGGTTGCGGATGGGGTGCTTCGACGCCATCTCGATCTTGCCGCCGAGGTGCATGAGGAAGGTACGGTCCGAGACCTTGCCCAGCGTGACGCCCTCGATGTCGCGGAGCTTGCCGACGATCTCGTCGGCGTGCGCGGTCGAGGTGGCCGCGATGGTGACGTCGATCCTGAGCTTCTCGTGGCCGGACGCGGTGACGTCGAGGCCGGTCACCGAGCCTCCGGAGGACTCCACGGCGGTGGTGAGCTGCGAGACGGCGGTTCCGCTCGCGGGCACCTCCAGCCGGACCGTCATCGAGTAGGAGACGCTGGGCGCCGTTGCCATGGCCGACTTCCTCTTTCACCGTGTCGCGGGTAATGCGGTCCGATCGTCGCACCTACCGCCGAGTAGGCGTTAGCCAGACCGCATTGAGAACGTTTTGTTCACCACGAAAGAGGCCCACATCACATCGGATGTGGGCCTCTCGGACGCTCAGTGACACCGACCCGCCATGCTCGCCTCGCGGCAAGTGGTCGCTCGTAGCGACGAAGGTTGGGCCCGGGGGCTTGGATCGGGCCGGTGTCACACCCAGGCTAACAAACGGATCCCGTAAGACCATTCCCGTGCGGACGGTTCACAGGAAACCGGTTCACAGGAAACCGGGGCACGGGGAGCCGGGGCACGGGCGTCCGGCGGCACGGGCGCCCGGCGCTCAGTCCCGGAGCAGGTCCGGCACCCCGGCGGAGTCCGGCTGGTCCCGCTCCCCGGAGACCACCGTCAGCTGCTGGGTCGCCCTGGTCAGCGCCACGTACAGCACCCGCAGCCCGGCCGGCGACTCGTCGGCGATCTCCGCCGGCGAGACGACCACGGTGGCGTCGTACTCCAGGCCCTTGGCCTCCAGACTGCCCAGCGCCACCACCCGGTCGCCGAGCCCGGCCAGCCAGCGGGCGGCCTCCGCGCGCCGGTGCATGGCGACGACCACGCCGACCGTGCCGTCCACCACATCCAGCAGCCGCTCGGCCTCCGCGCGCACGGTCTTCTCCAGGGAGTCCCGGGTGCCTGACGGCATGCCTTCGCCGACGACGCCGAAGCGGGGCTCGACGCCGGTGGACCGTACGGCCGAGGGGGCCTGGGAGCCGGGCATGGCGAGGGCGAGGACCTTCGCGGCCAGTTCGGCGATCTCCGCGGGGTTGCGGTAGTTCACGGTCAGCTGGAAGCGGCGGCGCGGACGGGTGCCCAGGGCCTCGTCGCGGGCCTCGGCCGCCTCGTCCGGGTCGGACCAGGAGGACTGGGCGGGGTCGCCGACGACCGTCCAGGTGGCGTGCCGGCCCCGGCGGCCGACCATGCGCCACTGCATCGGCGTGAGGTCCTGTGCCTCGTCGACGATGACGTGGGCGTACTCGGTGCGCTCCTGTGCCAGCCGTTCGGCCCGCTCGCGCTGCGACTCCTCGCGGACCGGCATCAGCTCCTCCAGGCCGGTCAGCTGCTCCAGCGGGTCCAGCTCGCGTCTCTTCTTCGGGCGGGCCGGGGCGCCGAGGACGGACTGGAGCTCGTCGAGCATCGCGATGTCGTGCACGGAGTGGCCGTCCCGCCTCAGGGAGCGGGCGACCTTGCGGACCTCGCCGGGGTTCAGGATCCGCCGGGCCCAGCGGCCGAGCCGCCGCTCGTCCGCCATGGCCGCGAGGACGGCCTGCGGGGTCAGCTCGGGCCACCACGCGTCGAGGAACGCGAGGAAGCTGTCCTCCGTGCTCACGTCCTCGTCGAACGAGGACCGCAGCTCGGCGGCCAGCTCGGGATCCGTGTGCCGGGTGCCCGCCCCGGACAGGGACCAGAGGGCGTCCAGGAGCAGCTTGCGGGCGCGGGGGCGGAGCAGGTTGACGGGCGCGGTACCGCCCAGGGCCGTACGGCGGATACGTTCCAGCGCGTCCGCCTCCAGCTCCAGCCGCCGCCCGAAGGCGACGACGCGGAGCCGGGCGGGCGGGCCGGTGTGCGTCCGCGCCGCCGGTACGTCGGTGTCGGTGTCGTCGTCGCCGAAGGCGATCTGGCCGGCGGTGGCCTGCCCGGCACCGGCCGGACGCGCGGCGCCGCCGCCCGGCCCCAGTTCCAGGGCCCCCCGGGCCGCCTTCCGCAGCACCTTCAGCATCCGGTACGAGCCCTTGGCGCGGGCCACGGACGGGGAGTCGTACAGGGTGGCCTCGGCGCCCTCGACCAGCGAGCCGATCGCGCGGATGGCGACCTGCCCCTCCTCGCCGAGCGAGGGCAGCACGCCCTCGGTGTACGCCACGAGCAGCGGGGTGGGCGAGACGATCAGGATGCCGCCCGCGTACCGGCGCCGGTCCTGGTAGAGGAGGTAGGCGGCCCGGTGCAGGGCCACGGCCGTCTTGCCGGTGCCCGGCCCGCCCTCGACGTACGTCACGGAGGCGGCGGGGGCGCGGATCACCAGGTCCTGCTCGGCCTGGATGGAGGCGACGATGTCCCGCATGGTGTGCGTACGGGCCTGGCCGAGGGCGGCCATGAGGGCGCCGTCGCCGATCACGGGCAGCTCGCCGCCGTCGAGGCGGGCCTTCAGTTCGGGGCGCATCAGGTCGTCCTCGACGCCGAGGACCCTGCGCCCCTTGGAGCGGATGACGCGCCGGCGCACGACCCGCCCGGGGTCGACCGGGGTGGAGCGGTAGAAGGGGGCCGCGGCGGGTGCCCGCCAGTCGATCACCAGGGGGGCGTAGTCCTGGTCGAGGACGCCGATGCGGCCGATGTGCAGCGTCTCGGCGATGTCGGCCGTACCGTCCTCCCGGACGGCTCCCTCGGCGGGCTCGACCGCGGTGTACGCGCCGTCGGGGCCCTTCTTGCCGTCCTTGCCGAGCAGCAGGTCGATCCGGCCGAACAGGAAGTCCTCGAACTCGTTGTTCAGCCGGTTCAGGTGGACGCCCGCCCGGAAGACCTGCGCGTCGCGCTCGGCGAGCGCGCCGGGGGTGCCGACCTGGCCGCGCTTGGCCGCGTCGTGCATGAGGAACTCGGCCTCGTGGATCTTCTCCTCGAGGCGCCGGTACACCCGGTCCAGGTGTTCCTGTTCCACGCTGATCTCTCGGTCGCGCAGGGAGTCCTGCGCGGAGTCGTGAACCGAGCCGACCGCGGTTTCCTGTTGAGCCTGAGCGGCCACCGGGCCCCCTTCTGACGTGCTGGGCAGCCGTCAACCGTACGCGAAGAGGGCCCCTCGATGCGAGGGGCCCGCCCGGCCGGCCCCGGCCGGAAAGACGCGGGCCCGGCACGCGCGTCCGCGGCAGTACCGCGGGCGCGCGTACCGGGCCCGGATCACCCGTGCCGGGCGCAGGCCGTCCGGTCGGCTGCGAGCCGCCGGAGGGACCTACGCGTCGACCTGGACCAGCTTCTTGCCGTCGAAGGTCATGACCTCGAAGTGATCGATCTCGTTCGTCTTGAAGGCGGCGCCGCCCTGGGCGTAGAGGGGCTGCTTGGCCTCCTCCGTCTTGGCGTCGGGGATCCCGTAGCCCTGGTCCGGTACCGACCAGGAGGTCATCGTCTCGCGCTCGCCGTTCTTGCCGACGGCGATGAGCGAGCACTTCAGGGGGCCCTTGACGTTCTTGATCTGGACGACGCCCGCGGTGCCCCAGTTCTTCTCCGCCGTCGCCACGGTCGCGGTGACCTTGGTACTCGTGTCCGTCGCGGTGACCTTGTCGGACATGTGGTTGAACGCGTCCTTGGCGGTGGCCGACAGGGTCGTGGCCTGCTGGCCCGAGTCCCCGACGCCGTTCACCGCCATCACGGCCACCGGACCGGTGATGATCAGGGCGGCGGCCGCGGCGATCATGTAGAAGCTCTTGCGGCGCTTCTGGGCGCGGCGCTCGGCGACCTCGTCGACGAGCTTCTCCATCAGCCGCGGGGCGGGCTTGGCGGAGAGCGATTCGCCGATCGCGGGTGTCCCGGTGCCCGGCAGGTCCGCGAGGGCGGCCAGCATCGGCTCCATCCCGGCGAGCTCGTCGAGCTGCTGGGCGCACCACTCGCAGGTGGCGAGATGCGCCTCGAAAGCGGTGGCTTCCGCGTCGTCGAGGATGCCGAGGGCGTAGGCGCCGACGGTCTCGTGCTCGTTGGGCACCGGACCCTGCCTGGGGCTCATGGGTCCAGACATACCCGGACCTCCCGCTCCGAATCCCCCGTAGACACTCATCACGCCGTCACCCCCCGCTCCTCCAGTGCGAGCTTCATCGACCGCAGGGCGTAGAACACCCGAGAGCGGACGGTGCCGCTGGGAATGCCCAGCGTCTCGGCCGCCTCGTTGACGGTACGCCCCTTGAAATAGGTCTCGACGAGGACCTCCCGGTGGGCAGGGGTCAGGTCGTCGAGCGCGTCCGACAGCGTCATCAGCCACAGCGCCTTGTCGATCTCGTCCTCCGCGGGGATGACCTCCAGCGGCGACGGATCGACCTCCTGCGGCCGGGCCTGCCGGCTGCGGTGGCCGTCGATGACGATGCGGCGTGCGACCGTCACCAGCCAGGGGCGTACCGATCCGGTCGCTCGATTGAGCTGACCGGCGTTCTTCCAGGCACGGATGAGCGTCTCCTGTACGACGTCCTCGGCCCGCTGGCGGTCTCCGGCAACCAGGCGCAGGACATACGCAAGGAGGGGTCCGGCGTGCTCTCTGTACAGAGCACGCATCAGCTCCTCGTCAGGCTCCGAGGGCTGGGACATGCGATGTCGGGCCCTCGATCCACGTTCATTGGCCACGGCCGCATCCTTGCGCACGCCCACCTCCGGTGTCCGGGGGTTCCCCCAGTCGGTCGCTCGCCCACACGTACGGAAGTGGCCCGAGGCGTGTTCAAACGCGAGTGACAAATTTCTCTGGAGTGACGTGACGATGGGGACATGCACGCACATTCCCACCGCATGATCTTTACATTTCCGACACATCGCCGGACGGGCCGAAGCTGCCCGCGCGGCGCCGGGGACAAACGCGGTGTTACGGAAATCACTTCGGCGCCAGAACGGGTCCTAGTGCACAGAAGACACCTAACGGACACTCAGGCTCGCGCGAGCGCCGCCCGCCGACGGTGCCGGGCGACCCGTTCCCGGTTCCCGCAGACCTCGCTCGAACACCACCGCCGGCGCCGCCCGCGGGACGTGTCCACGTACATGATGGGGCAGTTGTCCCCCTCGCACTCCCGCACGGCCGCCCACGCGACCGGATCGGTCAGCAGTTCCACGGCGTCCCGGGCGACGACAGCGAGCAGTGCCGCGCGGCACGGCGGTCCGTCCGACTCCCGCACGAGTGCCCCGCTCTCGGTGAGCACCGCGCGCGGGGCCGGGGGCGCGGGCCGGGCGAACTCGTTGAGACGGCCGAGCGCGAGACCGTACGGCCTGCTGCCGGGGCCGGTGCCGGACCCGGCCCCGGCGCCGGATGACCGGGAGTTGACGCCGGCCCGTATCAACAGTGCGACGCAACGCCGCAGTTCACGGAAGCCCTCGAGCCAGGAGCCGTCGGCGTGCGCCAGCGGGGTGCCGGGCGGTACGAGTCCCGAGCCGGTGATCCAGGCGCGCAACGGCTCCACGGAGCAGAGCCGTTCACCGGGGTGGGTGGTGGAGAGGAGATCCAGGCAGATCCGCCCCGCGTCGAACCGCAGCTCGTACCGGTCCGTGGCCGTACCCAGTGCCATGTTGCCTGTCACCGCCTTGGGTGGGGGCTGGGGCAATTGCTCCCTCTCCCACAGTGCCTGCCCACGCGCGAGGCCGGAACCCCCCGTGCCGGCGGCGGGCGCACCCCGTCGGCGCCAGCCGTCCCCGCCGGGCGTCGGCGCCGGGCGTCGGCGCCGGGCGTCGGCGCCGGGCGTCGGCGCCGGGCGTCGGCGCCGGGCGTCAGGCGTCGGCGTACTTCGC
>NZ_JBEXLP010000076.1:0-33055 GCF_040610035.1 Streptomyces sp. NPDC004542 | reverse complement strand
GCCGCCGTCGGCCCCGGTCAGTACCGACATCGACGTCACGTACGACCGGCCGGCGTCACCGGGCAGGGAGTCGCCGACATGCCGTACCGAGTAGGTGATGGCGTCCTCGAGCCCGGTGATCCGCCGCCCGAAGTCCCGCAACCGCTCGGACGACAGCAACGCACCCGTCTCCGACGCCTGCGGCAGACCGTCACCGACCAAAGCGATCAGCAGACCGTTGAGCTCCCTCGACACACGCAGATCACCCACCGGTCAACGCCTCCCGCTCGGCTGCGACATCGGGTTGGTCTTGTACCTGAACGTCACCGTCGACCTCACCGGGCGTGGTCCCCGTTCTTTCGTAATCCCCGCCCCGCGCCCACCGCAGCGGCACAGCAGGGTGTGACGGTCACCTGACCGACTGCCGGGTCGCCTACTCAGGCTGTTGGCACGTCAAACACCGTCAAAATACGCCCCGTCAACGGAAGGACACTCGAAGTGCAGCGGAAAAAAAGCACGTTGGGCCGCTGAACTGTGCCCTTTTGTGCGGTGCAGGGAGGCGGAAAGGGGAGGGCGGCGGGTTGGATCCCGGGTGGCCGGCGCAGGCTGACCGCCTGCGGCAACGCCGACCGGCTCGAGGCTTCCTCGGCGACGATCACAAAGGGCCGGAGTTCCCGCCCCGCGGCGATCACCGTGGACGGCTAGGATCAGCTCACCACCGGACGCTCGCCGTCCAGCAGTGGTTCGGGCCGGTCGGTCCGTGCCGTCGGCCGTGCAGTCGATGCGCCGGTTTGAGTCTTCGCCCGCGGACCGGTATGAGTCATGTCGCACGCGGCGGGCGCGTACGGGGGACCGTCCCGGCCCGCCGCCCGCGTGACAGGGGCCAACCGGCCAGGAGGCCGGTCGGCCGCCCCTCCCACAGCACCGTCCGCCCCGGCTACGCCGGAAAGGAACCCATGAAACCTCCGCTTACGCCCGGCCCCGGGGAGAATCTCCCCAGAAGAGTCCCGGGCACCTCCAGACCGGTCGGGGCCGGATCCCGACCGGTCCAGGACGGCGCTTCGGCCGACGGCACGGAGCCGGCCGACGGTGACCGTACGCCCGGAGCGGCCGGGAAAGCAGCCCCGGTGCCCCGGCTCGCCCAGTTCTCCTCGCTCGGCTCACGAGCCGGTGCGGGCCGCGCTGCGGGAGCGACGCCCACGGCGGCCGGCCCTGCCGAGGACAGGCCGGGCGACGCCTTCGCCCGGGACGGGGGCACGGGCCGGGAGGCGGCCCCGGACGTGGTCGTGCCACTGCGGCCGGCCGCCCGGCGCGGTGCCGACAGATACCGGCGGGAGGGATTTCGCGGTGCGCTCGCCGTCGTGGGCATCGTGGGGCTGCTGTCGGCGGGCGGTGCCCTGCTGACCCTGAACCTGCTTGACGGCCACGACGACGCCGGACGTGACGGGGTCTCGGTGTCCGGCGACTCCGGCCGCCACGACACGGACGTCATCGACGGGCTCGGCGTCGTGCCGGATCCCGCGCAGACCTCCGGCACCGCCGTCGGCAAGGTCTCCCGCGGTTCCGAGAAGCCCACGTCCGCCTCGCCCGGCGGCAGTGCGTCGAGCGAGGTCTCCGCGTCCCCCGGCGCACACGCCACCGCCTCGGCGCAGAGCACGACCGGGACCAAGCCGGCCGCCCGGGGCCCGGGGCCCGGGGTGCGCGTGTACAGCCACGCCTCGCAGCGCTGCATCGACGTGGTGGGCGGCAAGGCGGCAAAGGGCGCGAAGCTGATGATCTGGGACTGCGGTCAGACCGCGTCGCAGCACTGGACGTTCACCGGCGGCACCATGCGTACGCTCGGCATGTGCGTGCAGCCGGCGGGCGGTTCGACCGCCGACGGGGCGGACCTCGAACTCGGGGCCTGCAACGGGAGTCCGGCCCAGGAGTTCACGCTGAACCACCGGAACGACCTGGTCAGCGAGCTCGCCGACAAGTGCGCAGACGTACGGGACAACGGCACGGCGAACGGCACCCGGCTCCAGTTGTGGTCCTGCTCCGGCGGCGATAACCAGAAGTGGTCCACGTCCTAGCCAGTGTCCTGAGTCTTCATTTCGCTATAGAAGGCTGGGCTCATGGCGCGTTTGGGTCGGCCGACGGTCGAGGTGGTTCTGGCGGATGAGGAGCGGGAGACGCTGCTGCGCTGGTCACGGCGGGCAACGTCCTCGCAGGCTCCGGCGTTGCGGTGCCGGATCGTGCTCGCGTGTGCTGATGGCGGATCGAACACCGCGGTGGGGGCGGAGCTCGGGGTCCATCCGGTGACGGTGGCCAAGTGGCGCAAGCGGTTCGCGGCCGACCGGCTCCAGGGCCTGTCCGACGAGCCGCGGCCCGGTCCGCCGCGCACGGTGAGCGACGAGAAGGTGGAGGAGGTGGTCGTGCGGACCCTGGAGACCACGCCGAAGAACGCCACGTACTGGTCGACGCGGGACATGGCCGCGGCCAGCGGATTGAGCCAGTCCACCGTCTCGCGGATCTGGCGGACCTTCGGCCTCAAGCCGCACTTGGTGGACACCTTCAAGCTGTCCAAGGATCCGCAGTTCATCGAGAAGGTCCATCCAGTTCGCGATGGCCGGGGACATCCCGTACGTCCTCGAAGCCAACCCGCGCGCGCCCCGCACGGTTCCCTTCACCTCGAAGGCGACCGCGGTGCCGCTGGCCAAGGCCGCCGCCCGGATCTCGCTGCGCGCGACCGTCGCCGAGCTGCGCGCCGAGGGGCTGCTGCCGGCTCGCGGCGACGGCGGCGAGCTGCCGTTCGACGCGCCGATCTCCGTGAAGGAGGCGGTCATGCCGTGGTCGCGGTTCCGTGACATCCAGGGGCGTGGTGTGGACACCGTGCTCGGCCCGGAGATGCGCTCGACCGGCGAGGTCATGGGCATCGACTCCGTCTTCGGCACCGCGTACGCCAAGTCGCAGGCCGGGGCGTACGGGCCGCTGCCCGCCAAGGGCCGCGCGTTCATCTCCGTGGCCAACCGCGACAAGCGGTCGATGATCTTCCCGGCGCGCGAGCTGGTCGCCCACGGCTTCGAGCTGCTGGCCACGTCCGGCACGGCCGAGGTCCTCAAGCGCAACGGCATCAACGCGACGGTGATCCGCAAGCAGTCGGGGGTATCGGCCCGAACGGCGAGCGGACCATCGTGCAGCTCGTCCACGACGGCGAGGTCGACCTCATCGTCAACACCCCGTACGGCACCGGGGACCGCCTCGACGGCTACGAGATCCGCACGGCGGCCGTGGCGCGGTCGGTCCCGTGCCTGACGACGGTCCAGGCGCTCGCCGCCGCCGTCCAGGGCAGCGACGCACTCCACTACTGCGACGTGGGCGGCTGCTCGCTCCAGGAACACGCGGAACACCTGACCACTGGTGGTGTTTAGCAGCCGAAACAGGGCGGGACAACGCCGGATGGCCGGTCGCGGTTTTACGCGACCGGCCATCCGGCTGTTCTGCCGTTCCGTCAGCTGGGGTTGGCCGGGCCCGATGTGTCGATGGCCAGGGAGATGGCGAGGGCGCCGAGTACGGTGCCCATCATGTAGCGCTGCACCTTCAGCCAGAAGGGGCGGCGGGAGAGGAAGACGGCGATCGTGCCGGCGGCGAGCACGATGGTCAGGTTGACCGCGACGCTGACCACAATCTGAATGGAGCCGAGAATGAGGCCTTGGAGGAGTACGTGGCCCTTGTCCAGGTCGATGAACTGGGGGATGAGGGAGAGGTACATGATGGCGATTTTCGGGTTGAGAAGATTTGTCATCAGCCCCATGGTGAACAGCCTGCGCGGCGAGTCGTGCGGCACGTCCTGCGGATCGAAGACGGAGATACCGCCTGGTTTCAGGGCGTTCCAGGCCAAATAGGCGAGGTAGGCGGCGCCGGCCAGTTTCACCGCGACGTAAAGCTCGGGCATGGTGAGGAAGACGACCGACAGACCCACGTTCGTAGCGACGAGGTACACCATGAAGCCCAGTGCCACACCGCCGAGGGAGATCATCCCGGCGCGCTTGCCCTGGGTGATGCTGTGTGAGACGAGATAGATCATGTTCGGTCCGGGGGTGAGCACCATGCCGAGTGCCACCACCGTCACACCGAGGATCCCGCTCAGTTCAACCATGAAAACCTCTCATTCGTGGGTGCGTTGCACCGCGTTCTTCGCGCGCCTCGTGGGCGCTGTCGTCGTGCACGGCCCCGGCGAGGTCGTGGGCGATGTCGTGCAGGAGGTGGCGGGTGAAGAAGTCGACGGTGAGCCGCGGGTCGGCCAGGCGTGGATCGTCGCGGTTCCAGTCGTCGGTGGTGAGCATGGCCAGGCGGTGGGCCAGGGCTTCGGCGGCTCGCCCCAGCTCCTCCGCCACGTGTTGCGGTTCCTCGTCCCGGTAGTGCGGGACGGTATCGGGGCAATCCGCTGAGGTCCTGGTCTCCGTTTCGGCTACAGATCTCGGTGTAATCGTTGATTTTCCCAGGATTGCATCGAGTCGAATGTGGAACAGCAGGCACATGTCCCGGATGTGGCAACCGCACTCCAGGAGCGACCAGACGGGGACGCCTGTGCGTCGTCTGTCGAGCCCCGGGGTCCGCAGCAGTCGCTGCCATCCCGCCGTGTACACCCTCAGTGCGTCGGCGACCGCATCTGACCTGATCAGGTGGGATCTGAAGCCACACTGGCGGCAGTCGGGCAGAGATGCGGGAGCTCGGCCGATCGGCGACCGGTTTCGCGTCGTCGTGTTCATGAGTTCAGGACTCCCTTCCTGACCTCGGGGCAATGGTGGGAGCGTATTGCAGAGTAATGAATCGATGCAATCTGTCCTATTGCACTGAGTGCAATATTGTGGTTGGATGGGGCAGCCGGACGGACGAGGGGAGCGCGTGTCGTGAAGGACTATCAGAGCGTTGCCGACGCGGTGGCCGAGGAGATCAGGTCCGCCTCCCTCCGGCCGGGTGACCGCCTTCCCCCACAGCGCGAGTTCGCGCGGCAGCATGGAATTGCCAACTCCACGGCCACGCGCGTGTACCAGGAACTGGCCCGTCGTGGCCTGACAGTGGGTGAGGTGGGACGCGGCACGTTCGTGCGCGCGGTGTCCGCGAGGGCCGGTGTCTCCGCCCCCGTGCTCACGGAACCGGCGGTCGGACGGATCGACCTGGAGCTCAACTACCCGGCTGTACCCGAGCAGAGCGCGCTCCTCTCCGAAGGGCTCGGCGCGCTGCTGCGCCCTGACACCCTCGGGTACGCTCTGCGTCCGGTCGGCACGTACGGCCTTCCGGCCGTCCAGGAGTCCGCTGCCGACACCCTCGCCTGTGGCGGCTGGCGCCCCGACCCCGCGCGGATCCTGTTCGCGGGCAATGGACGGCAGGCCATAGCGGCCGTCATTACCGCACTGGTGCCCCCCGGCGGTCGTCTCGGTGTCGAGGAGCTGACGTACCCCGTCATCAAGGCCGTGGCCGCCAGGCTCGGCATCACCCTTGTCCCGCTGGCCATGGACGACTCCGGACTGATCCCGCAGGCCGTGGCGGAAGCGCACGCCGCGTCCCCGCTGCATGCCGTCTACGTGCAGCCGAGGCTGCACAACCCGCTCTCGCTCACGATGCCCGAGCAGCGCGTCGAGCAACTGGCCGAGACCCTGCTACGACTCGGACTCCCCGCGGTGGAGGACGCCATCTGGGCGTTCCTGCGCGACGAACTGCCGCCGCTCGCCTCCTACGCCCCCGAGCGGACCGTCCTCATCGACAGCCTGTCCAAGCGCATCGCTCCCGGTTTGACTCTCGGATTCGCGGTGGCGCCCGCGGCCCTGACCGGTGAGATCGCCGGCTCCCTGCGGTCGGGCGGCTGGACCCCCATGCGCTTCGCCCTGGAGGCCGCCCACCGCTGGCAGCAGGACGGCACAGTGAAGAAGCTGGTGGCCGCCAAGCAACTGGAAGCTACGGCACGGCAGGGGATCGCCGCCCGGCACCTCGCCGGTTTCGCCGTGCAGAGTGATCCGCGCTCCTACCACTGTTGGTGGCAGTTGCCCCGTCCGTGGCGCGCGGACACGTTCGTCGCTGCCGCCGCCCGACATGGCATCGGGGTGGTGCCCGCCGCCGCGTTCACCATCGGCGGCAACCACGCCCCCAACGCCATCCGCCTGGGGCTCGCCTCGCCGCAGCCGGACGTCCTGTCTCGGGCGCTCGGCACGCTCGTCGAACTCGCGCGGTCCTCGCCGGAGGACATCGTCACCGACTGATACTTGCCCGGGACACGAATGAGAGGACGGCGCCTCCGCCATCGGCACCCTCGTTGAGCGTGCCACCCGCTACGTGATGCTCCTGTACCTGCCCAATGGCCGGGGCACCGAGTTGGTCCGTGACGCGCTGGTAGAGGCCCTGCAGACGCTGCCGTCCCACCTGAAACGCTCGCTCACCTGGGACCAGGGCAGCGATATGGGCCGTCACCGCGAGTTCACGATCGCCACCGACATCCCGGTGTACTTCTGTGATCCGGCCAGCCCCTGGCAGCGCGGCTCGAACGAGAACACGAATGGTCTGCTGCGGCAGTACTTTCCCAAGAGCACCGACCTGTCCGTCCACACCCGTGAGCACCTGGCCGCTGTCGCCGCCGAACTCAACGGCCGCCCACGCAAAGCGCTCGGCTGGGAAACCCCGGCCGAGCGCTTGCACAAACTGCTCGCAGCCTGAGTCCGGCTATGTGCTGACCGCGTGGAATCAGCTGGCCGGCCATGTGCGCTCGGCCGCCCAGGTATCGAAGCGCTGCCAGCCGATTTCCGGAAAGTCGCGTCGCAGCGCGTCCACGTCCACCTCGAGGCCGACCTCGGTGAAGTAGCGGAACATCGCGGCGAGATCGGCCGAGAACGCCTCGACGTGGGCGAGCGGCAGCCGCTCGAAGACGATCGGCCGGCCGCACGCGCGGGTCAGGGCTTCCGCGATCTCCAAGCAGGTCAGCCTGTCGGAGGCGATGTCGATGCGCCGGCCCGCGAACTCCTGCGGCCGCGCAAGAACATGGGCCGCGAAGGCGCCGATGTCCCGGGCGGGAATCAGCGTCAGCGGCCGGTCGGCCGGCATCGGCAGCACGAACCGGCCTTCGCGCAGACCCCTGAGCGACCACTCGACCGTGTAGTTGTCCATGAACGCGGCCGGACCGAGGATCGTCCACGGCACACCCAGCCCGCGCAGGTGCCGCTCGATGCGGTACTTGCTGTCGAAGTGCGGGATGCCCGTGCCGCGGTCGGCGTGCGCGGCCGAGGTGAACACGATGTGCCCGACACCACGGGCGGCCTCCGGCAGGTCGATGCCCTGCCGGACTTCGGTCCCCGGGTCGGAGCCGAACGGTGTGGACATAGCGAACAATCCGTCCGCGCCCTTCAGGGCGGCCTCCAGCGACTTGCTGTCGTCGAAGTCGGCCGCGTGCACCTCGGCGCCGAGGGCCCTCAGCGCCTGGGCGGCGGTCGAGTCGGGAGTGCGGGTCAGGGCGCGGACCTGGAAGCCCTGATCGAGCAGGGAGCGGGCGGCCGCGCCGCCTTGGGCGCCGGTCGCTCCGGCGACGGCCACCACGGGCCGGTAGAATTCCTTCTTCATGCGGTTACCGTACGACACAGTTACTGCGTCACGCAGATAATATTCAGTGAGGGTGTGCATGCTGATCGACGATCTCCAGCAGGAGTCCCGCCGCTACCTGGCCTCGTACGTCATGTTCAACCAGGCGGTCGCGGACCATCTCAAGCTGCACCCCACCGATGTCCAGTGCCTCAATCTGTTGACCGCCGAGCCCGGCCCGTTCACCACCAGCCGGATCGCCGAACTCACCGGCCTGACCAGCGGATCGGCGACCCGGCTCGTCGACCGTCTCGAGAAGGCCGGCTACGTGGTCCGGCACCGCGACAAGACCGACCGCCGCCGGGTCCGGGTGGAGCCCGTCCCGGAGGCGATGCGGGATCTCATGGAACTGTGGTCCGAGCTGGGCGAGGGATGGCAGGCGATGTTCGCCGACTACACCGAGGACGAGCGTGCCCTGCTGTACCGGCACATGCAGCGCACCGTCGAGCTCTCCCGGCAGCAGATCGCCCGCCTGCGCGGCAAGGAATGACGGCCGCCCACGCAAAACGCTCGGCTGGGGAAACCCCAGCCGAGCGCCTGCACAAACTGCTCGCGGCCTGATCAACCGACCACGTGTTGCGACGCCCCCTAAGAAAGCGCCGTTTCGTCGGTGCCCCTTGCCGGGGGACGGTGCCCGCCGTACACCACGTCCGTGGACGTGACCACGCCTGGCGGGGTGCGGAGTCAGCTCGCGAACGGCACTTGAGCCGAAGCCACTTCCTGGTTCCCTGCCGGATGCCGCCACAGGCCCTGTGCGGCGAGCCGTGGCAACACTCCCTCCCCGAACCAGTACGCCTCCTCCAGATGCGGATACCCGGACAGCACGAACTCCTCTATTCCCAGTGCGGCGTACTCCTTGATCCGCTCGGCGACCTCGTCATGACTGCCGACCAGCGCGGTTCCCGCACCACCGCGCACCAGACCGATGCCGGCCCATAGATTGGGGTGGATCTCCAGAGCGTCCCGGCTTCCGCCGTGCAGGGCGAGCATCCGCCGCTGCCCTTCGGACTCGCTGCGCGTGAGCCCGGCCTGTACCGACCGCACGGTCTCCGTGTCGAAGCCTGCCAGAAGACGGTCCGCTTCTGCCCAAGCCTGCTCGGAGGTATCGCGTGTGATGACATGGAGCCGGATACCGAAGCGCGGCGTCCGCCCTTCCTTCGCCGCGAGCCCGCGAATCCAGGCGATCTTGTTCATGACCTGCGCGGGCGGTTCGCCCCAGGTGAGGTAGACGTCGATGTACTTGGCGGCGACCTCGCCGGCGATGGGGGAGGAGCCGCCGAAGTACACCTCCGGTACCGGATCGGGCACGCGGGCCAGCTTTGCATCCTCTACCCTAAGGTGCTCCCCGGCCAGGTCGACGGTCTTGCCCTCCCACAGCTCCCGAACGATCCGCAGAAATTCACCGGTACGACGGTACCGGGCGTCCTTGTCGAGGAAGTCCCCGTACGCCCGCTGTTCGTGGCTCTCGCCGCCTGTGACGACGTTGAGCAGGAGCCGTCCGCCGCTCTGCCGCTGGAAGGTGGCGGCCATCTGGGCGGCGAGCGTCGGCGAGACGAAGCCGGGGCGGAAGGCGACCAGGAACTTCAGGCGTTCGGTGTTCTGGCTGACCATGGCGGTGGTCAGCCAGGCGTCCTCGCACCAGGCTCCGGTGGGGGTGAGCGCGCCGACGAAGCCGAGATCCTCAGCGGCGCGAGCGATCTGGCTCAGATAGGCGACCGTCGGTGGCCGGTCCCGTCCGCAGGCGGTGGCCGGGGTGCCGTGGCCGCCGCCGACGACGTGGCGGCTGTCACCGTTGGTGGGCAGGAACCAGTGGAAGGTGAGGGACACGGGGTCTCCGATCAAGGATGTGGGGAGCGGGACGTCGTCGATGTCCTTCAGAGCAGGCCGTGGCGGGGCGGCCGGGCGCCGTTGAGTACGTGTCTCCCGATGTGCTGGATCTTCCAGCGGGCAGGGTCGTGCAGGGTGTGGGTACGGGCGTCGCGCCAATGCCTGTGCAGATTGAGCGAGTTGAGCGCCGATCGGGTACCGGCCACTTCGAAGAGCGCGCTCGCCACGTCCACGGCGGCGCTTGCTGCCTGCACCTTGGCAGCGGCCACCGCGATGGACGCTTCGGTGGCCGAGTCGTCGGTGAGGTCGGCTCGCGCCGCGTCGACGGCACGTGCGGCCTCGCGCAGCAGCGCTTCGGATGCTCGCACCCGGAGGGCGAGTTCACCGAACTGCTGGATCAGCAACGGGTCCTCGGCCGCCGTCTCGGCACCGCTCTCGAACCACGGACGGCTCTTGGTCCGTACGAACTCCGCGGCCTCTGCCAGTGCGCCGCAGGCGATCCCGGTGTCGATGGCGGCGTGCAGCAACTGCGCCACGGAACCGTGGAGTTGCGGTCCCTCAAAGGTGAGGTGGTGGGGCAGGACCCGGTCGGCGGGTACGGGGACGGCTTCCAGGCGGACGGTTCCGCTGGCGGTCGTCCGCTGACCCAGGCCGTCCCAGTCGTCGATCACTGTGAGGCCGGGGGCGTCACGCGGCACGTACGCGACGTGCAGGTTGTCGTCCTCGGCTCTGGCGAGCACCGGGATCCAGTCGGCGAACAGGGCGCCGGTGCAGTAGTGCTTGACGCCGTTCAGGACGTACGAGCCGTCCGGCCGGGGCTGAAGCCGGGTGCGGATGTCCTGGACGTGCTTGGTGCCCGCCTCCGACTGGGCGTTTCCCAGGCGACGGCCGGCGAGCAGCTCGGCGAAGAAGAACTTCTGTTGCTCTGCGTTACCTTGACGTCGAATCACATTGACGTAGGCGAAGTGGCTCTGCGGGATCTGGGCCAGGCTCGCGTCGGCTGTGGCGAGCAGCCTGAAGATCTCGGCGAGGGTCAGCGCGCCGACGTCCGCTCCGCCGTGTTCGGCGGGCACGGTGACGGCGAGCAGCCCGGAGGCGGAGAGCTTGTCCAACTCAGCACGGGGCAGCCTGCGTTCGGCGTCCCGGCTGGAGGCGCCGACGCGGAACTCGGCGGCCAGGGCGGCTGCGACGGCGAGGGCTTCGGCGTCGTCGGCGATCACTTGCACGGACATGGCGCTCAGCTCGCCGTGGCCAGGACCGGTGTGGTGCGGCCGAGGGCCGCCGAGAACTGGTCGACCACCTGGGTGAGTGCCTCACCGGTGGTCGGCGTGACCGTCAGGGAGCCGTCCTCGTGCACGGTGATGTCCTTGTCGAGGGTGAACCAGCCCTGCACGATGTGGGCCGCGCCCATGGAGCTGAGGACCGGGCGGAGGGCGTAGTCGATGGCCAGGACGTGCGCGACGGAACCACCGGTGGCGAGCGGCAGCACGGTCTTGCCGGTGAGGGCGTACTGCGGAAGCAGGTCGAGCAATGCCTTGAGGACACCGGAGTACGACGCTTTGTACACGGGAGTTCCGACGACGACGCCGTCGACGCGGTCGAAGAGTTCGGTGGCCTCGATGATGGCGGGGTGACGGAAGTCCGCACCGAGCAGGGCCTCGGCGGGGATGGTACGCACGTCGAGCGGGATCACTTCGTGGCCCTGCGCACGCAGCCGGTCGTCGAGGTGACGCAGCAGGCGGTTGGTGCGGGACGAGGCGGAAGGGCTGCCGGAGACGGACAGGACTCTGGGCATGCGGTCCTCTTTCTGGAAGCCCGGGGCACCCGGCGGCGTTGTGCCGGGCGCCCCGGGCGGAGCGGGTCAGGAGTACCAGGTGGGTTCGGGCAGTTCGCCCTCGAGGACCCAGCGGCCGACCTCGCGCCGCTTGTAGGCGACGGGGTCGTGCAGAGTGTGGGTGCGGACGTTGCGCCAGAAGCGGTCGAGGCCCTCGGCGGTGTTGGTGGCGCGGGCGCCGGTGACCTCGAAGATGCGGTTGCCGATCTCCAGGGAGACGTCGGTGGCGCGGGCCTTGATGGCGGCCACCCGTACCTCGAATTCGCCGCGGGTCTGTGCGGTGACCGCGTCCGGGTCGTCGTGCAGCTTCTGTCCCTCCGCGGCGACGGCGTCCGCGAGAGCCTCGGCTGCCCACAGCTTCGCGGTGAGATCGCCGTAGATGTCGATGACGTAGGGCTCGTCGACCGCGCGCTCGTAGCCGCCGTGCAGCCACGACCGGGACTTGGTGCGGGTGTATGCCGCCGCCGTCTCCAGGGCGCCGCCGGCAATGCCCAGGTAGAAGTTCACGAAGACCAGCTGGATGGTGGGGACGTTGAGGGTGTTGTACGTCCGTGGCTGGAACTTCTTGTCGACGTAGCCGAGCGCGGACGCCCACGGCGTACGGACGCGGTCGATGGTGGCGCCGCCGCTTTCTGTGAGCCGCTGGCCGATGTTGTCCCAGTCGTCGTGGAAGGTCAGGCCCTCGCTGTCCGAGGGGACGACGGCGAAGACGTGCAGTTCGGTGCCGTCCAGGACGCCTTCGAGGACGGTGACGTCGGAGACCTTGCTACCGGTGGAGAAGGTCTTGCGGCCGGTGAAGAGGAGGTCGTCCCCGTCCTCGGTGACGATGACGTCCTTGTCGCGGGGGTTGACGGCCCCGCCGAAGAACCAGCGTTCGCGGGTGGCCTCGGCCTCGATCCGCTGCCACTGGTCGCGGGTGCCGACCAGGCGGGCGGCCCAGAACCAGAGGTAGTGGTAGCCGAGGAGCTGTCCGATGGAGCCGTCGGCCTTGGCCACCTCGCGGACGACGCGGTAGGCGGTGGGCCAGTCCTGGCCCGCGCCGCCGTGCTCGGTGGGACCGAGCAGGGTCACCAGGCCCACGTCCTTCAGGAGCTGCACCTCGGCGTAGGGGGTGGCGCCGGCACGGTCGCGTTCGGCGGCGTCGGTGGCAAGGACGGCCGCGACCTCGGCGGCGCGCGCGGTCCAGTCCTGGGCGGTCTGCGGAGCGGGGCTGCTCTGCCAGTCGGTGGGCGTTGCGGTGCTCATGAGTGTCGGTCTCTTTTCGCGGGGAGGTACGGAGGGGACGAGGCGTCAGACGTGTGCGGTGACGGGCGCGGGCTCGGCGTCCGTCACCGCAAGCTGGGCCTCCAGCTCGCGGACCAGGGGCAGCACGCGCTTGCCGAAGTACTCGACTTCCTCCTTGTAGTGCAGGAAGCCGAGGAGGAGGAGGTCGACGCCGAGCTTCTTGTAGGCGACGACGCGTTCGGCGATCTGTTCGGGGGTGCCGATGAGGCCGGTGCGGAAGCCGTCGTTGTACTGGACGAGGTCCTCGAAGGTGGAGTCCTGCCACATGCCCTTGCCGTCGGCGGTGGACTGCCCGGCCTGTTTGACGGCGGCGCCGAAGCCCTCGACGGCGTCCGGGTCCGCCTTGGCGACGATCTCCCGGAGCGTCTCGCGAGCCTCGGCCTCGGTGTCGCGGGCGATGAGGAAACCGTTGAGGCCGAACTTGGGTGCCGTGCGGCCGGCTTGGGCCGCAGCCGCCCGTACGTCGTTGACCTGCTCGGTGACGCCGTCGAAGTCCTTGCCGTTGGAGAAGTACCAGTCGGAGACCCGGCCGGCCATGGCGCGCGCGGCGGTGGAGTTGCCGCCCTGGAAGATCTCCGGGTGCGGGCGCTCGGAGGTGTTGAGGGGCTTGGGCTTGAGGGAAAAGTCACGCAACCGGTAGAAGTCACCGGCGAGTTCGGTGTGGTCCTCGGTCCAGATCTGGCGCAGCGCGCGGATGAACTCCTCGGAGCGACGGTAGCGCTCGTCGTGCTCCAGCCAGGGCTCGCCCAGGGCCGTGAACTCGCCCTTGAACCAGCCGGAGACGACGTTGACCGCGAAGCGGCCGTTGGACAAGTGGTCGGCGGTGGCGCCGAGTTTGGCCAGCACGCCGGGGTGCCACAGGCCGGGATGGACGGCGGCGATGACCTTCAGGCGCTGCGTGGCCAGCAGCAGGGCCAGGCTGAAACTGGTCGACTCGTGCTGGTACTCGGCGCCGTAGCTGGCCATGTAGCGGACCTGGCTGAGGGCGTACTCGAAGCCGTTGTTCTCGGCGAGGACGGCGAGTTCGCGGTTGTATTCGTACCCCCAGTCGGTGCGCTGTTCGATCTTGCTCGTGACCAGCCCCCCACTCACATTGGGGACCCAATAGGCGAATTTCACGGGCGCGGGCATGCGGAACTCCTGTTGCGGAAAGAAGTCTCGGGCGCGCTGAATCCCGCCTACATTGTGAAGGCATACAGAATTCAGGCGATGAAGAGAATCGGGGAAACGCGGCACATGGCCTGTCCGTGACAGGTGTGGCGTGGCCGAAGGACGCGGTAGATCCGGAGAGTCAGGCCGCAGCGCAACAAGAGGCGCTGGAGACGCGCGCGAGGTCGACGTGGCGCCGCCTCGTGAGATCCAGTCGCATCTTCATGTCACCGATCGTGGCAGGGGCCGGTCCGGGCAGTCAAGGAAAACCCGACCGGTCTCGTATCGCGGACCATTCAATTTCACGAGGGTGTCACAGGGAAACCCTTGAACAAGCGCAGCCGGACGCAAATGCTGTGTTCGTGCGGACAGAACAGCTGGAGTACATCGCGGCGGTGACCAGACTCGGCTCACTGCGCCGGGCCGCGGAGGAACTGCGCCTTTCGCAACCCGCGCTGAGCGAGACCGTCAGGAATCTGGAACGGGAACTGGGAGTCGATCTCCTGGAGCGCAAACGAACCGGAGCGACGATGAGCGCAGAGGGCCGGGAGCTGCTGCCGCACATCATCAACGTGCTGGAGGCGGTGGACCGGTTGCGGACCGCGGCCGGCGAACAGCACCGCATCAGCCGCATGGTGCGGGTGGGCACGGTGAACGCCGCGACTGTTCCCCTGCTCGTTCCGGTGGTGAGGGACTTCCGCGCCGCGCATCCGGTCACCCAGGTCGAGGTGGTCGCCGCCCAGCAGACCGACATCAACCGGGCACTGTCGGAGGGCGGTTTCGATCTGGGCCTCGTCAACTACCTGGACGGCGACGACATGCCCGCCGGCTTCGAATCCACGCAGTTGCTGCATGGCCGGCCGGTGGTGTGCATGCGCCCCGACAGTCCGCTCGCATCCCTGCCCGCGGTGTCGGCGGACGACCTGCTCTCCCAGCCGCTGATCGCCATGCGCTCCGGCTATGTGATGTACCGATATGTCCACCGGCTCCTGGGGGGCCGCACCCCCTGCTTTTCGTACTCCACCGACGGCGCAGAGATGGGCAAGCTGATGGTCGCCGAGGGCCTAGGGGCGACGGTCCTGCCGGACTTCAGCGTCGTCGGGGATCCGCTGGAGAGGCTGGGCACGATCACGTACCGGCCGATCGCCGAGGACATGACCCGGGTGCTGCTGATGCTGCAGCGGCGCAAGGCCGAGTCCGTGCCGCAGGCGGCGCGGGATCTGCGTGAAGTGTTCGTGCGCCGGGCGCGGGAACTGGGAGGAAGGCTGACGGCCGAGCGGCCCGGCTGAGGGCAGTGAAGCCGGCGTTGCGCCGGCCGGCCCGCCGGGAGCCGATCGGATTCCGGCGGACGCCCGGGAATCGATGAACCAGGCTCGAGGAACGATCACCACCCACATGGGGAAGGATCTTCAGAGCCTGGTGCAGCCGTAGGTCGTGCGTACTCGTGAATATCCCCGCGCCGAGAGTAATAGTCAAGACCTGTGGATCGTTCAAGTTATCGCCTGATGCTCCGGTGCCAACGGATCTCGCCTTCGTGCCATTCGTCGGTGGGTGTGAGCCCGGCGGCAGTGGCGACGGCGGCGGATGCCCGGTGTTCGGGGTGGATGTGGGCGATGACGGTCTGCACCGGCTGTCGGCTGAGCCAGTCCACGAGTCCTCGGGCCGCTTCGGTGGCGATGCCTCTTCCCTGCCACGGGGTCCCCACCACCCAGGCGATCTCGGCGATGATTCCGTGGCCGGAGGGGCCGGCCGTCGCCTGGACGGTGCCCGTCAGGGAGGACTCGTCCCGGAGCCGGATTACCCAGTTCAGCCAGGAGACGGCCGGGTCGGGAGAGCCTGAGGTCATGCGCTGGTAGCGCGAGCGCAGGGCTTGGGGGGTGTCCGGAGTGCCGCCGATGAAGGTGTGCAGGGCCGGGTCGGACAGCACGGCGGCCATCTCCTCGGCGTGCTCGACGTGCAGCGGTAGCAGGTCCAGCCGCCGGGTGCTGACGGCCTGGGCCACGAGGATGCTCACGCTGCGACCGCCTCGGGGCGTTCGACGAGCTGACCGCGTTCGAAGCGGGCTCCGGCACGGACGAGGGCGACGAGGTGGGGCGCGTTCACCGCCCGCCACCGCTGCTGGGCGGACTCGACGAGTTTGAAGACCATGGCCAGGGCGGCGCCGCGGGAGCCGGCGCCGCGGGTGACCTTGGTCCGCAGCCGTACGGTGGAGAACGTGGACTCGATGGGGTTCGTGGTGCGCAGGTGGATCCAGTGCTCGGCCGGGAAGCCGTAGAACGCCGGCAGCTCCTCCTGGTCATCGGTGATCTTCTTGACCGCCTTGGGGAACTTCGCGCCGTAGAGCTGGGCGAACGTCTTGATCGCCGCCTCGGCGTGCTCGCGGTCCTCGGCGTTGTAGATGTCCTGGATGGCCTTCTTCGCGGCAGGCTGCGCAGACTTCGGCATGGAGTCGAGGACATTGGCCGTTTTGTGAACCCAGCACCTTTGCTCGCGGGTGTCGGGGAACACCTCGGCCAGCGCCTTCCAAAAGCCCAGGGCGCCGTCGCCGACCGCGAGGACCGGGGCGCGCATGCCCCGGCGGGCGCAGTCCCGCAGCAGGTCGGCCCACGACTCACCCGACTCGCGGTAGCCGTCCTTGAGGGCGACCAGCTCCTTGGAGCCGGCGGCGCGGACCCCGATGAGCACCAGGACGCATGCCTTGGCCTCCTCCAAGCGGACGTTGAGGTGGATGCCGTCGGCCCATACGTAGACGTAGTCGATCTCCGCGAGGTCGCGGTCCATGAAGGCGGCGTGGTCGGACTGCCACTGCGTCGTCAGCCGGGTGATCGTAGCCGCCGAGAGCCCGGCGGAGGAGCCGAGGAACTGCTCCAGGGCGGGCACGAAGTCGCCGGAGGACAGGCCGTGCAGGTAGAGCAGGGGCAGCACCTCGCTGATCTTCGGGGACTTGCGGCACCAGGGCGGCAGAATCGCGGACGAAAACCGCTTGCGCTCGCCCGTGGACTCGTCGACCCGCTTGTCGTTCACCCGCGGCGCCGTGACCTCGACCACGCCGGCCGCGGTGGTGACCTTCCGGGGCTGGTGATAGCCGTTGCGGACCACCAGGCGGCGCCCCTTGTCGTCGCGCTCATTGGCCAACTCGGCTATGTAGAAGTTGACTTCGGCCTCCAGCGCGGCGGCCAGCATCCGCCGTGCGCCTTCCCGAACGACCTCATCCAGCAGCGAACTGCCGCTTGGCGTGATTCCGTCCTCGTTGACCACCGTAAGCACGGGCGTACCTTCCCGACCGACGCGGCAACGTCGGCCTTGCTCGATGACCTATCGATCGAACCATCGGGAAGGTACGCCTCCTTCCGTCAGGAGTGATCCACAGGTACTGAGCATTGTTCCACTTCCCGGCCCCGCCGCCACCTGATGACCGCCACCGAATACCGCGTCGAGATGACCACCCGCTTCGCCATCTGGGACCAGGTCACCGGCGTCGTCGGCCTGCCTGCCGCAGCCTGATCACGGAGCCGGAACCCGGCCCCACCACACCCGACACACCGTCAGGCATTCACACACTCAACAACGTGACAGCGCGCCCACAGGGGTTCGAGCAGGCATGATGGCAGGACAGGCACGAGCCCTCCAGTGATCACTGAGCGTAGAGAACTCCATGATCACCCCGGCTCGTGCCTGCTCTACATCCGGGACACCATCCCAACCGCCGATGCAGGCCTACCACCGGACGCTCTGAGCTCTAGACTCAAGTCGTCCTTCGCTGTTCTATCCGCGTGCCCGGTTGGATTCCTCGAAAGGGAGGCAGCGCCGCATGAGCCGATACGCCCACGTGGCCTTCACCGAAAACGTCCGGCGCGTCCAGGAGGAGCGGGGAAGCGCCGCCGCCATGCAACGGCTTCTCGCCTCGGACCCGGGGCGTGCCGACCGACTGGGCGCCGACGAGGCCGAGTTCATCGCGGCCCGTGACGGATTCTACCTCGGCACCGTGACGGAGACCGGCTGGCCGTACATCCAGTTCCGTGGCGGGCCGCCCGGATTCGTGCACGTGCTGGACGAGGAGACGCTGGCCTTCCTCGATGTGCGAGGAAATCGGCAGTACATCACGACCGGGAACGTGCGCGGGAACGACCGGGTCTCGCTGTTCTTCATGGATTACGCGCACCGCACCCGGCTGAAAGTACTCGGCCGGGCCGAGATCAGGGACGCCGCCGAATTCCACGGCCTGCCGGACCGGTCGGGGGACGCGCGCACCGACGGGCACGAGGAGGCACTGTTCGTCGTGCGGGTCGAAGGCCTCGCCTGGAACTGCACCAAGCACATCACCCCGCGCTTCTCCGAGGCCGAACTCGAGCACGCGCTGCGGCCGGTGCACGAGCGCATCGCGCGCCTGGAGGAGGAGAACCGGGAACTACGCTCGCGGCTCGGGGCGCGGACCTGATCCGCACCCCGTCCCGCTGCGGTCAGCCGGCCGCGGCCAGCCGGTCTACGGCCAGGGAGGCCAGGAGCAGGGCGCCGTCGCCCAGGACCTCGTTGCCGAACACCGCGTCAGGGCTGTGGTTGAAACTCGCCGTCCCCGGATCGCGGTCGGGCGGGCAGGCGCCGAGGAACAGCATCGCCCCCGGCACCCGGTCCAGCACGAAGGAGAAGTCCTCCGAGGGACTGAGGGTGTTCGGGGACCAGATGAGCCGCCCCGGACCCAGCGCCTTCTCGACCGTGCCGGCCGCGAATTCCGCCTCGTCCGGGTCGACGACGGTGACCGGGTAGTCCATGGAGTGCTCCACCGTCACCGTGACCCCGTGGGCCGAGGCAACGCCCTCCAGCACCCGCCGTACCCCCTCCACGACCTGGGCCTTGGCCCCCGGCCCGAAGGTCCGGACACCGATCTTCAACTCAGCCTCGTCCGGGATGATGTTGGCCGACGTGCCCGCGTGGATGCTGCCGACCGAGAGCAGCACCGGGTCGAAGGGGTCGAAACCCCGGCTCGCGTACGTCTGGAGCGCCAGGACCATCTCGGCCGCGGCCGGGACCGGGTCCCTCAGGAGCTGCGGCTGGGAGTCGTGCCCGCCCCGGCCCCGGACGGTCACGCGCAGGGCGTCGCCCCCGGCCAGCAGCGGGCCCTTGCGGGTCAGCAGCCACCCGGGCGGCAGCATCGAGGAGGCCACGTGCACCGCGTACGCCGCCACCGGGCGCCGGCCTGCCGCCTCCAGCACCCCCTCCTCGATCATCAGCCGCGCGCCGTGGTGCCCCTCCTCTCCCGGCTGGAACATGAACACCACGTCGCCGCGCAGCTCGTCCCGGTCCTCGGTGAGCAGCCGGGCCGCGCCGACCAGCATGGCCGTGTGCAGGTCGTGTCCGCAGGCGTGCATCCGGCCCTCGATCTTGGACGCGTACGGGACGCCGCTCGTCTCCGTCAGCGGCAAGGCGTCCATGTCGGCGCGCAGCAGGACGACGGGACGGTCGCCGTCCCCCGCGTCCGGGCCCCCGCCGCGCAGCACTGCGGTGACGGAGGACAGCCCGCTGCCGGTCGTGATCTCCAGGGGCAGTCCGTCGAGCGCCGCGAGCACCTTGGCCTGGGTCCGCGGCAGATCGAGCCCGAGTTCCGGTTCCCGGTGGAGGTCCTCGCGCAGTCGTACGAGATCCTCCGCCAGGCCGGGACCGGGCCGGCGCCCGCTCACTTGACCGCCGTGATGATGCCGTGCGGGGTGATGGCCTCGGTGCAGCGGGTGCGGCGCACCTGGTCGAATCCGACCTCCTTCAGGGACTTCTCGTAACCCTCCCAGGAGTAGAGCATCCCGCCCTCGCCGGCCACCGCCGCGAAGAAGGGGCTGGCCAGGGCGGCCATGAGGGGACCGTCGTAGTTGTCCTCGGACATCGAGTTCAGGATCATCACCCGGCCGCCGTCCGGCAGCACCGCGTGGGCGTGGCCCAGGAGCACGCGGATGCGGTCCTGCGGCCAAATCTGCAGCTGGTGCACGAACATCACGGTGTCGTGCCCCTCGGGGTAGTCGCCCGCGAAGATGTCGCCCTCGATCACCTTGACGCGGTCGCCGAGCCCCGCCTCCTGGACCCGCTTGCGGGCCAGGTCGACCACCTTCGGGATCTCCAGGACCGTGACCTCGACGTCAGGGTGCGCCCGGGCCACCGCCATCGCCATCGTCGCGTCGCCGCCGCCGACGTCGAGGACGCGCCGGGAGGCGCTGAAGTCGCCGTACTTGATCAGGTGCTTGCTGGCGACGGCGGACCAGGTGCCCATGAAGTGGTAGAAGACCTTGAGTAGTTCGGGGTCCTCGCTGAGCCGGTGGTACACGGTGGCGCCGTCGCCCGGGTAGCGGCGCAGGCCGATGTTGCTGTTGGCCCGCAGGGACTCGGTGAAGTCGACGAGGCCCGGGTAGGTGACGTACGCCTCGAACCCGACGACCGCCTTGACGAGTTCCCAGTGGCCGCCCGTGAACAGCTCCGAGATCGACTTCGAGTTGCGGTAGCCCTCCTCGGTGCGTTCCACCAGCCGCAGCGAGGTGACGCCGAGCAGCAGGATGTCCAACGACCGCTCGGCCAGGTCCAGTTCCGCGCCGATCCGTTCGCGCGGCGTACCGGGGCTGCGCTCCAGCAGGTCGAAGAGGCCGAGTTCGACACCGGCGCGGGTGAACTGGAAGGCGTTGTGTCCGAGCAGCACGGTGGTCAGGGCGTCCGGGACGACGCTCTCGGGCTGGGTCTGTACCTCGGTCATGATGCTTCTCCCTGGAATGAGAGGGTGTCGATCAGGTCGTCTGTGGTGAGCGACTGCATGCCGGAGGCGGCTGTGAAACCCCGGCCGGCCGAGGCGTCCGGGGCGGTGACGGCGACCGCGCCGACCACGTCGGGCGGCACGCCGGGCAGGTCGTACAGAAGTCGGCGGCCGAGCCGGAACGGCCGGTCCCGGCCCGTGGGGACGAGCGGCAGGCGCGCGAGGTCCACGTCCGCCATCGCGGGCAGGCCCCGTGCGGTGAGCTTGACCAGTGCCTCCTTCCGTACCCAGGTCCGCAGGAACGCGCGGTGAGGGGCGGGCGACCCTCGGATCCGGTCGGTCTCGCTGCGGGTCAGGAACGACCCGAACCCGCGCAGATCGGGCCCGTCGTCCCGGGCGGACGGCCCGGGCAGCCGCTCGACGTCGATACCGACGGGGTGATCGGCGGCCGCGGCCGCCACCACCCCGGCCGCGTACGACAGGCTGACCCCGCACCGCGCGCCCGTGACCCGCGGCCGGCCGTGCGGGCCCGAGCAGAGCGGGCACCGCTGGTCCAGCACGACCTCCCGGACCGTGCCGCCGGTCCGCCGTGCCACGCACATCCGGGCCAGGACGTGCGCGGCGAGGAAGTCCGCCCGGGCCCGCGCGGTGCGGGCGGCTGCCATGCGCCCCCGCTCCGCGGCCGTCAGGAGCGACGCGTCCGCCCCGGGCACGGTCAGGAGCCGGTCGGTGTACGCGACGGCGACGGTCACGGCCGCCGTCACCGGATCATCACCTCTTGCGCTGGCTGTAGACGACACCGGCGAGGGACAGCGCGCCGCCGACCACCGCGAGCCACGGCGGCGTCTCGTCGAGGATCAGCCAGGCCAGGGTTACCGCGATCGGCGGGGACAGGTAGGTCAGCGCGCCCATCTTCCCCGCGGTGGAGCGGGCCAGCGCGTACCCCCAGGTGGTGAAGGCGACCGAGGTCGGGAAGACGCCCAGGTACACCGTCCAGCCGATCGCCTTGCCGCTCGCGTGTGACAGGTTGTCGATCAGCTGGGGCAGGAAGGGCAGGCAGAGCACCGCGCCGACGACACAGGCCAGCCAGGTGATCACCAGGGCCGAACTGTTGCCGAGCAGCGGCTTCTCGGTGACGACGCCGCCCGCGTACGCGGCGGCGGCCAGGAGCGCCAGCGCACTGCCCGTCCCTGCCTCCAGCCCCTTGCTGGAGGTGGCGAGGCCGATCAGCAGGACACCGGTGAGGGCGACGACGCCGCCGACGACCAGCGAACGCGGGAAGCCCTCCCTGAGCAGGAACCCGGCCAGGACGGCGATCAGCACCGGACCCAGGCTGATGATCATGGATGTGGTGCCCGCGTCGATCCGCTGCTCGGCGGCGTTCAGCGCCACGTTGTACACACCGAACCACAGCAGACCGCACAGCACCAGGCGCGGCAGGTCGGAGCGCGGCGGCAACGGGACCCTGCGGACCAGGACGACCACACCCAGCAGCACCGCGCCGATGAACAGCCGCGCCAGGGTGAGCGCGCCCGGATCGAGGTCCTTGCCGGCCGCGCGGATGCCGATGAACGCGGAAGCCCACAGGAAGACGGTGAGCAGCCCGGCCGCGACCGCGAGCGGCGGGGTGCCCGGGGACGGGGCCGGGGGCTGTGACGAATCCGGTGAGGCGGTCCCCTGATTGGCTTGTGCAGAGGTCACAGATGTTCACTTCCTTGTCGTTCTCCGGGGACGGTTCGCTCGCAGGTGTCCAGGGCCGCCGCCAGCCGTCGCGCGACCTGGACGACATGGGGCGGGCGCAGCAGGGTGAAGTGGTTCCCGGGGAGCGTGGCCTCCTCACGGACACCGCCCCGGGTCTGCTGTGCCCAGGAGGCGCGGTGCTCGCGGAGCCGGTCACGGGCCCACCAGAGCGTCAGCGGGGCGTCGACGACCGACGGCCGGTGTGCGAGCACCAACCGCTCGTGCAGCTCGGCCAGTTCCGCCTGCCGGAGCAGGGCCTCGGACGGCAGTACTCGGGAGCCGCGCTCCTCGGTCCAGGATGTCAGCAGCTTCAGGCGCTCCGCCAGCGGCAGCCCGCGCAGCCGGTCGCGCAGCGCCGCGGTGTCCTCGGCGGTGACGTCGAGTCCGGGCAGTGAGTCGGCCAGGGCGACGGCGGGCGCGAGCAGCGGGTCGGGTTCGCCCTCACCGGGCACGGAGGAGTCGAGCAGGGCGACCAGCGCGACGTGCTCGCCCGCCGCCTCCAGCCCGGCCGCCACCTCGACCGCCAGGGCGCCGCCCATCGACCAGCCGGCAAGGTGGTAGGGCCCGGTCGGGCGGCGTTCCCGGATCACGCCCACGTACCGGGCGGCCATCTCCGCCAGGGTCGCCGCCTCGGCCTCGCCGGTCAGGGCGGACGACCGGATGGCCAGCACCTCGCGGCCCGGCGGCAGCAGCGTCACGAGTCGCCGGTACGCCATCACGTCCCCGCCCGCCGGATGCAGCAGGAACAGCGGCGCGGGCGTGACCGGCGCCCGCAGGGACAGGATCAGCGAGTGCTCGGACCCCGCCGAGATCAGTTCGGCGAGCCGGGCCACTGTGGGCGCCTCGAACAGGGCGGTGAGGGGCAGCCGCACCCCGAAGCGGCGGGCCACCACCGCCATCAGGCGCGCCGCGAGCAGCGAGTGGCCGCCCAGCGCGAAGAAGTCGTCGTCCGGTCCGATGGCGTCCGCGTCCCGTCCGAGCAGCCCGGCCCACAGGTCGGCGACCGTGCGCTGGAGCGCGGTGCGCGCCGCGCGGGCCGGGGCGGTGGCGGCGGCCGGGGCGGGCGCGGGCAGGGCCGCGCGGTCGAGCTTGCCGTTGGCGGTGACGGGCAGGGCGGTCAGGGGCACGAGGATCGGCGGCACCATGTAGTCCGGCAGGGACCGTTCCAGGAAGGCCCGCAGTTCCTGCGGTCCGGGCGGTTCGGCTCCGGCGGCCGGGACGACGTACCCCACCAGCCGGTCGTCCAGCAGCCGCACCGCTGCGGCCTGCACGGACGGGTGGGCGGCCAGCCGCGCCTCGATCTCGCCGAGCTCGACGCGGAAGCCGCGCAGTTTGACCTGGCCGTCGGCGCGACCGACGAACTCCAGCGCGCCGTCGGGCCGTTGCCGCACCAGGTCGCCGGTCCGGTACAGCCGTCCGCCGGGCCGGCGCGGGTCCGGCACGAAGCGTTCGGCGGTGAGCTCGTGGCGGCCTCGGTACCCGGCCGCGAGCTGCACCCCGCCGATGTGCAGCTCTCCCACGATGCCGGGCGGCAGCGGGGTCAGCCGGTCGTCCAGCACGTCCAGGGTGGTGTTGGCGACCGGACGCCCGATGGGCACGGGGCCGGCCGCGTCCTCGGGTCCGCACGGCCAAGCCGAGACGTCGACGGACGCCTCCGTGGGGCCGTACAGGTTGTGCAGCTCGACGGCGGGCGGCGGGAACACCTCGAAGAACCGGCCGACGAGGTCGGGCGGAAGGGCCTCACCGCTGGCGATCACACGGCGCAGCGAGCGGCAGCCGGAGGCTGCCGGGTCGGCGAGGAAGACGCGCAGCATCGACGGGACGAAGTGCACGGTCGTCACCGACGTACGGCGGATCACCTCGGCCAGGTAGCCGGGGTCGCGGTGGCCGCCGGGCCGGGCCACGACGAGCCGAGCCCCGGTCATCAGCGGCCAGAAGAACTCCCACACGGACACGTCGAAGGTGAAGGGCGTCTTCTGCAGCACCGCGTCGGCCGCGGTGAGGCCGTACTCCTCCTGCATCCACAGCAGGCGGTTGCAGATGCCCCGGTGGGTGAGCATGACGCACTTCGGCGTGCCCGTGGACCCCGACGTGTAGATGAGGTAGGCCAGTTGGTCCGGCGCCACCACCACCTCGGGGGCCGCGTGCCGCGGATCCGGCGGCTCGGCCAGGTCGACCCTCAGGACCGGTACGCCGTCCGGGAGGGCGTCCGGCGACCCGGTGACGAGGACCAGTTCGGCGCCGGCGTCGGCGAGCATGAACGCCCCGCGCTCCGCGGGCGTGGCCTGGTCGAGCGGCAGGTAGGCCCCGCCCGCCTTGAGGACGGCGAGCAGGCTGACGACCAACTCCACGGAGCGCTCCATGCACACGGCCACCGTCGTACCGGGCGCGAAGCGGTCCTCGCCGACGGCCCGCCGGATCCGCCGGGCCAGCCGGCCGGCCGCGGCGTCCAGCTCCGCGTACGTCAGGGAGCGGTCCTCGAAGACGAGCGCGGTGGCGTCAGGGGTACGACGCGCCTGGCGCTCGATGTGCGCGTGCAGCGGGATGCCGAGGTCGTAGGAGCGGGCGGTGTCGTTCCAGGCGTCGAGTTGCTTCAGCTCCTCGTCCGACAGCATGCGTGGAGCGGACAGCGCGTCGTCGGGCCGAGTCAGCAGGGCGTCGAGCAGGGCCAGGTAGTGCCCGGTGGTGCGCTCGCGCTGCACCTCGTCGAAGCAGGCGGTGTTGAAGTCGAAGTCGAGCACGAAGCACGGCGGCGCGGTGGCGTCCCGGCGCAGCTCACGGACCTGGAGGGTGAGCCGGTCGGGGGAGTGCCCGGTGTCGAGCAGTTCGAAGCCGGCCGTGCCACCGAAGCCTTCGAAGACCGCGTTCTGGTAGTTGAGGTACACGTCGTACAGACGGGCGCCGCCGCGATGCCGGGGTACGTGGTCCTGGTACCGGGCCGCTTGCAGGAAGGCGCGCTGCGTCTCGCGGGCGAGATGGCGCAGCGTGGTGTCGCCGCCGACCCGCAGTTGCAGCGGCAGCACGTTCATGAACAGGCCGGGCGTGTCGCGGAACTCGGCCGGGCGGTTGGCGAACGGCGTCCCCACGCGCAGCAGTTCTCCGCCGCCGATCCGGCGCAGGTAGGCGAAGAGTGCGGCGGCGAACGCGACGGCGGGTGAGGCGTGGCCCTCCTGCCGGGCGTACTCGGCGATGCGGGCACTGCGTCCGGCGCCGAGGTCCAGGGTGAGCCGGGCGGTGCGGGTCGTGCCCGCCACGTCGTCCTCCCTGCCGTAGAAGGCCGGCCGCTCCACGGGCTCGGCCAGCGTCTCGCTCCAGTGGCGTTCGGCCCGGGCGCGGCGCTCCGAGCCGCGCAGCGACCGCTCGTGGTCGACGTACTTCTGGAACGGCGGCAGCGGCGCGGCATCGTCGAGACTCCCGCGCCGGTCCAGGTCGTAGTACGCGGAGACGGTGCGCAGGAACAGCGACATGGACCACGCGTCGCAGACCAGGTGGTCCACGTTGAGGTACCACGCGTACGCCGTGTCGCCCAGCCACAGCAGCGCGGAGTCGAAGACGCACCGCTCCGGGTCGAGCCCCGCCCCGCTGCGTCGCCGGGCCCAGCGCAGGGCGGCCTGTCGGGGATCTGGTTCGGCGGAGAGGTCCACCAGGTCCACCGACGCGGGGACGGACCCGGCGACCCGCCGCACGGGCACGCCGTCCACCTCGTGGAAGGTGCTGCGCAGGGCGTCGCTGTGGTCCACCAGCCTCTGGAAGGCACGCTGGAAGCGGCCGTGGTCGAGCGGGGCGGCGATGGTGTAGAGGGCGGTGACGTTCTCGTAGTACAGCCGCACGCCCGCGGCGGTCTTCTTGCCGAACCACAGCGTGAGCTGGCTGTCCGTCAGATTCGTTACGGGCTCGGCCGCCGTCCGCCTCCCGGGCTCCGGCCCGGCCGTCACCGCGACCGCCTCCGGTGAGCGCACGGCCTGCCGGACCGTCTTGTGGAACTCCTCCGCCCAGCGGGCGACGGTGGCGGCGTCGAATAGGTCGGTGCGGTACTCGAGGCAGCCCAGCAGCTCGCCGTCCTGCTCGCGCAGGTGCAGGCTGAGGTCGAGCGGGGACACGCCGAGGTCGAAGTCGTCCGGGGCGGCCGGGGTGACGGTCAGCCGCCCGGCGCGCCGGGCCCCGGTGACGGCGGGCTGGAGCGAGAACGCGGTCTGCCGCAGCACCGTCCGCCCGGGCGGCCTGGGCGGGTTCGTCTCCCGCACGATGTCGCCGAACGGCAGGTCGTGCGTCAGCGCGCCCTCGACCGCCTCGCCGGCGTGCCGGGCAGTCTCCGCGAACGTCTGCCCGGGCCGCAGCCGCAACCGCAGTGGCAGTGTGTTCACGAAGAAGCCGATCAGCGCCTGTTCGTCGGCTCCCCTGCGCTCGTCCACGGGGGCGCCGACGACGACGTCCAGGGCGCCGGTGATCCGGTGCAGCGTGACGGCGTACGCGGCGAGCAGCAGGCCGTAGACGGTGGAACGGTCACGGCCAGCCGCGGCGCGCAGCTCCTCGTGGAGGCCGGCGGTCAGGCGGAAGCCGTACCGGGCGCCCTCGATCGCCTCCCGCGCCGGCCGGGGCCGGGAGGTGGGCAGTGCGAGGACCGGAAGCTCGCCGGACAGCTCGCCGCGCCAGTACGCCACCGACCGGTCGCGCTCGGCGCCGGCCGGCCGGCGCTCGTCGGCCGGGAGCGCGGCGAGGGGCGGCAGGGGAGAGGGGCGCCCCGAGGCGAAGACCTCGTACAGCGTGGTCAGTTCGGTGGTGAAGACGCCCATCGACCAGCCGTCGCAGACGAGGTGGTGCGCGACGACGGTCAGCACGTGCCGCTCGGCCGTGAACCGGTAGAGCGTGAAGCGGGCCAGGGGCGCCTCGTCCAGCGCGAAGGGACGCTTGCCGTTCTCGGCGTGCGCCCGGCGCGCCCGGCGTTCCCGTTCCGGCGGCTCCAGGTCGCCCAGGTCGACCAGGGGGAGGTCGACGGGCCGGGGCGCGACGACCTGCCGTACGGGTGTGCCGTCCCGCTCCTCGAACGCCGTGCGCAGCGACTCGTGCCGGGCCGTGATCTCGGTCAGCGCCCGCCGCAGCGCGTCGGCGTCGAGCGGCCCTTCGAGGTGCAGCGCGGCGGAGAGGTGGTGGGCCGGGCTGTCCGGGGCGAGGCGCTGGAGCAGCCAGAGCCGTTGCTGCGCGTCGGAGACGGCGCCGGGTTCGGCGGACCGCGCGGCGGGCCCGGCCGAGCGCTGCCGCAGCCGGGCCATGAAGCGGGCGCGCTCCGGCCCGGACAACTCGGCGAGGCGTCCCAGGAGATCGCTCACGAAGCCGCCCCTGCCACCCGTTCGAGGATGTCGTCGATGTTCGCGTGCGTCTCCAGCAGGGCGGCGATCCACCGCTCCAGACCGAAGGCGACGCACCCCGTGTACGCCGGTCCGCCGTCGGCCAGGGAGATGCCGCAGCGCTCCCCGAAGAAGTTGCGGTGGAAGTTCAGCGAGCCGATGGCCAGGTCGCCGCCGTGCACGAATTCTTCCTTCACCGGGAACAGCTGCGCCAGCAGCGCCCTCCCGCCGCCCTTCTCGAAGAACGGATCCGACGCCGGCTGAACGGCCAGTTCCAGCCCGAGCCGGGCCGCGAACTCCACCACCTTCGGCCGGAACGCGGCCAGGTGCGCCAGCACGGCCTCGCGGGGCCCAAGGCACACGATCTCCCGCATGGTGAACCCGTGCAGCCGACGTAGCCCGTCGTAGTGCTCCTCGTTGCGGAAGCACTTGGCGACGGTGGTGACGTGGCGGGGTCCGGTGAGGGTCGCGGAGCGGTGGTGCAGGTACACGTTGTAGCAGGCCGCGGAGGCCAGGCCGTACGCGCTCGCGCCGAGACGCTCCGGCGGCAGCGTCGCGCCGTCCTCCACCTTCTGGGCCGGTAGCTTCAACGGGGCCGTCATCAGTGCGAGTTGCGGAAAGTTGTCGAAGTAGTCGATGGACGCCAGGTCCGCCGTGCCGATGACCGCCGGGAAGAGCATCGGGGTCGCGCCGCACCCTTCGGCCCAGCCCCGGAAGCGCTCGTCCAGCAGGTCCATGAGGCGGACGAGTTCCGGGCCGAGGGCGACGAGCCCGTCGCGTTCCGTGTAGAGATCACTCATGGCTCACCGCGCCGTCCGCCAGGACCTTGTCGCGTATGCCGCGCAGGGTCCGGAATCCGACGACGTTCTCCGGGGTCAGCTCCAGCTCCCGGCCCGCCAGCTCCTCCAGCAGGAGCAGCAGGTGAGGGAAGTCGAGGGAGTCGATGAGTCGGCTGTCGATGAGGTCCTCGTCCCAGCCGATCCCGGTGACCTCCGGGTTGCGCGCCAGCAGCCACGCCCGTACCTGCTCGATCACGTCGGTCGCCATCAGGCCGCGGCCTCCTGGAACGGAGAGGCGGTGATGATGTCCTGGCTCACCAGGAACCGGGTGATGCGCTTGAAGAACGTCTCGTGGTAGGCGGCGCGTGCCGGGTCCCGCAGCAGTTCCTCACGGAAGGCGAAGGCCTCGGGGACGCCGGCGTCCCGGTACACGGCGGGGTTGTAGAGGGACTGCACGCTCGCGGTGATGTAGCGCCGGAGGTAGACGTCGAGACGCTCGCGCAGCTCCTGGTCGCCGCGCTCCCGCAGGGGTTCGTACAGCAGGCCCACGAGCTTGCGGCCCATGATGATGTGCCGCCACTCGTCGTCGTGGTGGACCTGGTTCACCTCTCTGATCAGGGGGTGCAGGGTGGTGTCGCGGCCCATCCTGATGTTGAAGTGGTCGACCAGCTCCTCGAAGACCAGGATGCGGGCGAAGACCAGGAAGTTGGCGACGGCGGCGTCCTCCTCCGGCGTCGCGACCGGAAGCGACTTGTCGGGGTAGATCTTGCCGCCGTAGCGCAGGCAGAACTGGGCGAAGAACCACATGTGCCCGTTCTCCTCGCCCAGGAAGCGGTGGAAGAACTCGGACGGCAGCTCGAAGCCCCGGGTGTGGATCCGCCGGGTCACCTCGATGAGCAACTCGCGTATGCCGTGGATGTTGAGGCTGAAGAAGTTGATGCTCTCCCACTTGCTCAGCCGCATGAGCTGTTTCTCGTCCAGCTCCCGTGCGTGCCGTGTGCCGGCCACCGTGAGCAGGTCGGGCGTCATCCACCACTGCTCCTCGGCGAGTTCGTCCACCCAGTCGAACCGTGTGTAGGGGCTGTAGTGGTGGTCGGTGGCGTCGGCGACCAGGTTGTCCAGCGTTTCCACCACGTCCGTCGTATCCATGTGCCCCCCTGCTGGGATCAGCGTGCGTCAGGAACGGTGAGATCTTCGGTCCAAGAGGTCGGTGCTCGCTGTTCAGCCGTTGTCGCTCCGGGCGATCAGACCGGCGATCTGCTCGTCGTCCACGGTGAGCGGTCTGCTCTCCAGCAGGGCGGCCAGCTTCGCGACGGTCGAGGCCTGGAAGAGGTCGCCCGTCGTCACCCGCACCGGCAGCTCCGCCTCGATGCGGACGGCGAGCTGGGACAGGAGGAGGGACTGTGCCCCCGAGGCGAAGAAGTCGTCGTGCACGCCGACCTCGTCCCGTCCGAGCAGCTGCGCCCATATGTCCGCGATCAGCGCCTCCAGCGGGGTGCGCGCGGGAGCGGCGGTCCGCTCGCCGGACGCCACCGTGCCCTCGGGCCGCCAGCCGCCGACCGGCGACAGGTCGCCGGACAGGTACGCCTCGCGCGTCGCGCGGCGCTGGATCTTGCCGCTGGAGGTCTTGGGGATGGTGCGGGCCGGGATGAGCACGAGTTCGTGGAGGTCGGCCTCGCACTCCTCGCGCACCGCCCGGCGGACGGCGAGCGCGACGGCTTCCGCGTCCGCGCCGTCCACGACCTCGGACACCAGGACCAGCCGCTCCTCCGCGTCCACGGGAACCGTGAACGCCGCGCCGCATCCGGGCCGCAGGGCGGGGTGGCTCCGCTCGGCGGCACCCTCCACATCGTGCGGGTACACGTTGCGGCCCCGCAGGATGAGCAGGTCCTTCAGCCGGCCGGTGACGGCGAGCGTGCCCTCCTCGTCCAGTGCACCGAGGTCCCCGGTGCGCAGGTACGGGCCCCGGCCGTCCGGGAGCGTGGCGCCGAACAGGGCAGCGCTCTCGGTGGGACGGCCCCAGTAACCCGCCGAAACACTCGGTCCCGACACCCAGATCTCGCCGACCCGCCCTGCCTCGGCCGGCGCCAGGGTGGCGGTGTCCACCACGACGACGGACTGGTCGCCGCGGGCGGTCCCGCACGCGATCCGGGACACGCCCTCGACCGGGAAGCGGCGCACGCGCTCGCCGACCGGGTCGGCGGTCACCAGCAGGGTGGCCTCCGCCAGGCCGTAACTGGGACGGAAGGCGCCAGCGTCGAAGCCGGCCGGGGCGAACCGCTCCGTGAACCGCTCGATCGTCTCCACGCGCACGGGTTCCGCACCGTTAACGGCCGCGCGCCAGGACGAGAGATCGAGAGACTCCCGTTGTTCGTCGTCGATCTTCCGCAGGCACAGTTCGTATCCGAAATTCGGGGACGGGCTGATCGTGCCGCGGTACGCGGAGATCGCTTTCAGCCAACGGTAGGGTTTCTGGAGGAAATGCAGGGGCGCCATCAGAATGCCCGGGAATCCGCCGTGAAGTGGTTCCAGGATGGCGCCGATAAGGCCCATGTCGTGATACGGGGGGAGCCAGCTCACCATGACGTCGTGACCGGACCCGGCAAAAGCCCGGTAGATGGCCTCCAGATTGTGGATGAGGTTCGCGTGCGACAGCATGACGCCCCGCGGAAGCCGCGTCGAACCGGAGGTGTACTGGAGGAAGGCGAGGTCCTCGGGGGTCGTGGCGACCGGCCGGGCGCCGAGCGGCCCGCCCGTCTGCGGCGCGCCGCCCGTCAGGGCGTCGGTCGCGAGCCACTCCAGCGGGGCGTCCAGCGACGACCGGGCGATCGGCAGCAGGTCCTTCGTGGTCAGGGCGATGCTCGCGCCCGCGTCGGCGATGATGGCGTCCAGCCGGCCCAGGCCGCGGGCGTCCTGCGGCGGGTAGGCCGGTACGGCCACGACACCCGCCAGCAGGCACCCGAAGAACGCGGTGATGTAGTCGAGGCCCGGGGCGAAGAGGAGGAGCGCCCGTTCGCCGCGCCCGTGCCGCGCGCCCAAGGCGTCGGCCACGTCGGCGGCCGCCGCGTACAGTTCCCGGTAGCTGATCCGCTGCTCGTCGTCCTCGCCGTCGGCGAGGAATACATACGCCGTGGCGTCCGGCTTTTCTAATGCTCTGTCCCGGAACATATGAACGAGAGTAGGGGATGTCGGCGACGAGATTGCGGGCATGCTGACCGCCCCTCCGGACGCGATAGGACCAATTTATTCGGCTATCTCCCAGCCGCACGAGGGGCAAGAATAAATGCGGGTCCAGGCCACGTCAATGCGGTGGTCAGGGGTGTCTGCAATGGTCGCCGATATTCTGCCACCGGAGGCGGTGGGAAGATCTTCGTAAAACATTGCGGTGATGTTTCGCGGTGTGCTGCCGGGGGTGTGCGGCGATACGCTCCGGCCGCCCGGGGGCGGTGGGCCGAGTACCGTTCCCGCAGACAGGGGAGGCGATCGGCGCCTGGACGCGGGAGCCTCCCCTGCCGCTCCGCTCCCCCGCGCCACCCGGCCGGGCGTGCGTCCGGTGCCATCCGCGATGCCGACCGGCGTCGGATTATGTCCGAAACATGACCGCACGCGCCCACCACTACGCCGCCGGGATGTGCCTCGATCCAGAGGTGCTGGACGCCCTGGAGAAGGCTGCCGAGGAGGAGAAGGCCCACTCAAAGGGGGCGAGGGCGAGGAACAAGTCGGACAGAACGCCGACTTCGAAGCCAGGCGAGCCGAACGCCGACGCGTTCGGCGACGCTGCAAGCTCCGCCTGAAGGCCACCCCGCTGGGACGCTCTCGGGGCGGGCAGACCAGCAAGGTCCACGTCGCCGCCGACCGCAAGTGCCGACCACTGGTACTCACGCTCACCGCCGGACAGGCCGCCGACAGCCCGCAGTTCATCCCTGTGCTGGACAAGGTGCGCATCCGCATCCCCGTCGGCCGTCCACGCACCCGGCCGGACGCGGTCGCTGGCGATAAGGCGTACTCCTCCCGAGTCAACCGCGCCCACCTGCGTAAACGGGGTATCAAGGCGGTCATCCCGGAGAAGAAGGACCAGGCCGCCAACCGGAAGAAGAAGGGCCGCCGGGGCGGCCGTCCCGGCGGGGCTGTCACGTTGTTGAGTGTGTGAGTGCCTGACGGTGTGTCGGGTGTGGTGGGGTCGGGTTCCGGCTCCGTGATCAGGCTGCGGCAGGCAGGCAGGCAGGCAGGCAGGCAGGCCGACGACGCCGGTGACCTGGTCCCAGATGCCGAAGCGGGTGGTCATCTCGACGCGGTATTCGGCGGCGGTCAACAGGTGGCGGCGGGGCCGGAAGTGGGGTGAGATGCCGCTGAACGCGGCCGGGAACCGCTGAGCTCCGCCGCCGCTGCGGAAGCCCTTCATAGCACGCTCGCAGTGCCGGGTGGGCTGGTGGGATTTCTCGGCCCGATTGTTCAGACTCTTATGGGTACGGTGTTCCACCAGGGCGACTCTGCTGCGCAATTCGTTCAGGCGGAGAGTCGGTAGCTGAGCCGTTCGAGTCGGCTGCTGCGGGGGGTGCGGTCGTGGGGGCCGGTGGTCCAGTAGGCGTCGAGTCTGACGATGTTGAGTGCGGTGGCGGAGAAGGCGTGTTGGGGTGTCGGTAAGAACGCCAGGGTCTTTGAGAAGTGATCTTGTGTCCGGGTTCGTCATGCCAGGGGGCTTCCCCCGAAGCGTGGACACCGTTTGCTATGCGGCAGGGGCCAGCGTAACCGATCGCTGTTCGAAGGCGATCGGACTGATGTAGCCAAG
>NZ_JBEXLP010000075.1:0-33183 GCF_040610035.1 Streptomyces sp. NPDC004542 | reverse complement strand
GCCTTCGCAATGCCGACAACCAACGGCTACGGACACGCTGCGTCACCACCCGCCGGGCCCGCGGACACCTCCGCACCGCTCAACTTTGAAGACCCCGGATACTGGCTGCAGGCGGACAAGCCGAGCTGATCGACGTCGTCACAGGAAAATGGCCCCTGGTCACCCAGGGGCCATTTTCTTTTTCGGGTGGTTCGTCGTCAACCGCGGGGATGCTGCCTGGTCCCGGTCAACGCCACTCGATACCGCCGTCCACCACGCGGGCGTTCGTGCTCATGAGATCGGCAAGTTCATCGAAGAACTCCGTCAGCGAGTTGTGGGTCCCGAGGCGGTTCATGTCCCCGTCGTTCCATTTCCCCACCGCCCCTGTCCTGCCGTCAATGAACCGTCCGTACAGTTCGTCACTGTCGGCGATGAACGGGAACCACTCGCGACGCCATACCAGGACCTCGTCGTCCTCGTCATCAGGTACGTCACCCGTCCTCTGGAAATCCATCCGCCGCTCATACACCTTGACCAGCTCGGCAGTGGACAGAAGGTGCCACCCGTACGGTACGAAACTGCTGCCGGGGGCCGGAGACAGCCATCCCTGCCGGGCCTCCTTCATTCCCACGCCGTTGTTGATGAGGAGCCATACCCGCAACTCTTCGGGGAGCGACAGGCCCAGTTTGCTCTCTGCGTCGCTGATCTGCTTCGACGTCGCGGGTGGTTGCAATGCCGCGGTGTTCTTCGGAGCATTCCGCTCCAGCCATTGCGTCACGCGGCCCCATGCCCGACGCACTTCGTCCGCCCCACTTGGCATACCAGGTCCTCTTTCCGGGTGACCGGCCTGCATTCTCTGCCCCTCCCCGCACAGCAGACGCCTCGTCGCGTGGTGGGAGTCCAACGATACGAACGACGTTCTGGCGCACAAGGACCGGGCCCAGGGCTCCGGTGTAGTGCGTGATGCGGTTCGTGTGGCGAACTGCCAGCTCAGCGGTGCTCTCGAAGCGCGGCAGACAGAGGCAGGAGGACATCCCGGCTCCAGGGACGCACCCGGGGCATCGGCCTCGGCCCCGCGGAGACCCTCCAGATCAAGGTTGCCACCGTGAACAGAGGTGGCGGACGCCCTCGACGTCGGCCGTAAGGTCGCACTGGCGCTTTTGGATGCGTCGCTCACCGACGCCTAGCGATCAAAACCGCATGTACTAAATGCGCATGACCCCCTGGCAGTGATCTTGCCGGGGGGCCGTCGCGTTAGGCTGTTGACCAGCCACTTCGCCTCGGAGCCGCTTTCGGGATTCGAACCCGAGACCTACGCATTACGAGTGCGTTGCTCTGGCCATCTGAGCTAAAGCGGCGCGCTGCCCGCACCATGGTGCGATCAGCAACGTCGGTAAGTCTACACAGTTTCCGGGGGTGCTTCGCACACGCCCCGGGGCAGGGGGCTCCGGGGCGTGTGGCGGGGCGGGGAGCCGGGTCAGGTGCAGCGCTTGCCTGCGGCGGGGGGTGTGCCGCGCAGGAGGTAGGTGTTGATCGCGGAGTCGATGCAGGCGCTGCCCCGCGTGTAGGCGGTGTGGCCGTCGCCGACGTAGGTGAGGAGGCGGCCCGAGGAGAGCTGACCGGCGAGGGACTGGGCCCAGCGGTAGGGGGTGGCCGGGTCGCGGGTGGTGCCGACCACGACGATCGGGGCGGACCCCCCGGCCTGGATGCGGTGGGGTTCGCCGGTGGGCTTCACCGGCCAGTACGCGCAGTTCAGGGAGGCCCAGGCGAGGCCCTCACCAAAGACCGGGGAGGCCTTCTCGAAGGTGGGGAGGGCCTTCTCGACCTGGTCGGGGGTGGCGAACGCGGCCGGCAGGTCCAGGCAGTTCACGGCGGCGTTGGCGTACATCAGGTTCGTGTAGTGGCCCGCGGCGTCGCGTTCGTAGTAGCTGTCGGAGAGGGCCAGCAGACCCGCACCGTCCTTGTTCTTCATCGCCGAGGCCAGGGCGGCCCGCAGTTGCGGCCAGGCCTCCTGGTCGTACATCGCGGCGATCACCCCGGTCGTGGCCAGGGCCTCACCGAGCTTGCGGCCGCCCGCGTCGCCGGTGGGAACGGGGTGGGCGTCGAGCTTGCGGAAGAAGGCCTTGAGGTTGTCGCCGACCTGGGCGGGCGTCGTGCCCCTGTGGCCGAGCGGGCAGTCGCTGTGCCGTACGCAGTCCCTCGCGAAGGCCTGGAACGCCGTCTCGAAGCCGGCGGTCTGGTCCAGGTTCATGCGGCGCGCGGAGAGCGAGGGATCCATCGCGCCGTCCAGGACCACCCGGCCCACGCGCGCGGGGAACAGGCCCGCGTACGTCGCCCCGAGGAACGTCCCGTACGACGCCCCCACGTAGTTCAGCTTCCGGTCGCCCAGTACGGCCCGCAGGATGTCCATGTCCCGGGCCGCCTCCACCGTGGAGACGTGACGGAGCAGCCGGGAGTCGTGCGCCCCGCACCCCTCGGCGAACTTCCTGTACTCCTTGACCAGCGCGTTCGTCTCCTTCCGGTCGTCGGGGGTGACGTCCGTCTGGGTGTAGGCGTCCATCTGCCGCGCGCTGAGGCATTCGACGGGCTCACTGCGGGCGACACCGCGCGGGTCCATCGCGACCATGTCGTAGCGGGAGCGGACCTGGGACGGGTAGCCGATGCCGGCGTACTGCTGGAGGTAGGCGATCGCCGAGCCGCCCGGCCCGCCCGGGTTGACCAGGAGCGAGCCGATGGGCTTGCCCTTGCCGGTGGCCTTCTTGCGTGCGACGGCGAGGCGGACGTCTCCGGCGCCGGGCTTGTCGTAGTCCAGCGGGGCCTTCATCGTGGCGCACTGGAAGCCGGGGACACCGCAGCTGCGCCAGGTCAGTCTCTGCGTGTAGTACGACGTGAGGGCGGACGGGGTGCGGTGGGGCAGCGCGGCGAGCGCCGCCTCTGCCGCGCCGTCGGCCGCGGTCGTGGTCGTCGCGCTCGTCGTGCTCCCGGAGGAGCAGGCGGAGGCGAGCAGCGCGGCGGCCGCGAGGAGGGGCACGGCCACTCTGCCGCGGCGGGGCCGGGGTCGGGGGGTCTCGGTGGTTCGGGCGGTCGGGCGGAGGATTCGCCTGAGGTGCATCAGGCGAGCGTAACGCTGTGCCATGGATCGGATGCCCTACGTGTGCGCCGTGGCTCTTACGGGTGATGCCATCCGGGTGCCGGTCACCCCGCTCTCAGTGCCATCGTCATCGCCTCCACCGCCAGCAGCGGCGCCACATTGCGGTCCAGGGCCTCGCGGCAGGCGGCGATCGCCTCGATGCGGCGGAGTGTGGATTCCGGGGAGCTGCTCCGGGCGAGCCGCTCCAGAGCATCCTCGGCGTCCGCGTTGGCGATCGCCACCCGGGAGCCGAACTGGAGGGCGAGGACGTCGCGGTAGAAGGCGGTGAGGTCGCTCAGCGCGACGTCCAGGCTGTCGCGCTGCGTACGCGTCCTGCGCCGCTTCTGCATGTCCTCCAGGTCCTTCATCACGCCCGCCGTACCGCGCGGCAGCCGACCGCCCTGGGTGGCGCCGAGCGCAGCCTTCAGCTCCTCCGACTCCTTGCCGTCCATGTCCTCGGCGAGCTGCTTGGCGTCCTCCGCCGCGGCGTCCACCAGCTCCTGCGCGGCCCTGAGACAGGCACCGACCTCGTCGAGCCGCAGCGGCAGCTTCAGCACGGCGGCACGGCGCTCGCGGGCGGCGGGGTCGGTGGCCAGGCGGCGGGCCCGGTCGACATGGCCCTGTGTGGCGCGGGACGCCGCGGCGGCCACGCCGGGTTCGACGCCCTCGCGCCGGACGAGCATGTCGGCGACGGCGTCGACCGGGGGCGTGCGCAGGGTGAGGTGGCGGCAGCGGGAGCGGATGGTGGGCAGGACGTCCTCGATCGAGGGGGCGCACAGCAGCCAGACCGTACGCGGGGCGGGCTCCTCCACGGCCTTGAGGACGGCGTTGGCGGACTTCTCGTTCAGCCGCTCGGCGTCCTCGACGAGGATGATCTGCCAGCGGCCGTTCGCCGGTGCGGTGAACGACTTGCGGACCGTGTCCCGCATGTCCTTCACCAGGATCTCGGCGCCGACCGCGGCGACCGTGGTGACGTCGGCGTGGGTGCCGACGAGTGCGGTGTGGCAGCCGTCGCAGAAGCCGCAGCCGGGGGTCCCGCCGAGGGCGCGGTCGGGGCTCACGCACTGCAGCGCGGCGGCGAAGGCCCGCGCCGCCTGGTTGCGGCCCGCCCCGGGCGGCCCCGTGAACAGCCAGGCGTGCGTCATCCGGGACGCCTCCGGCCGGGGGGCGTCGGTGGCGACCGCGGTGACGAGGGCGTCGGCGTCCCGAGCGGCGGCCTCGAGCACCGCGCTCACCTTCTCCTGCCCGACGAGGTCGTCCCACACGGTCATGGGTCACGCCGCCCTTCCGTCACGTTCACCTTGCGCAGTCCATTGTGCGGGGTGGCTCTGACAACGGCCCGGTCGACGGCTGCCCGGCCCACGGCGGCCCGGTCGGCGAAGGAGTGCCTCAGCGCCCCCGGCCCCGCCGGGGGCGCTGACCCTCGTCGGGATCGTCGTCGTCGCGGTGCGGTCCGAGCAGTTCGTCCGCCAGCGACGGCAGGTCGTCCAGCGGGGTCTCCTCGGCCCAGTCGGACCGCTGCCGCCGCCGGGGCGCCCCGTCCTCGTCGACCTGCGGCAGCTCCCGGGTCCGGTCGCCGGAGCCGTCGGGGCCCGCGGCCGGCCGCTCGCCCGGGGCCGGCCGCTCGTCGCGGAAGAACCCCTGCGGCACCCGCTGCGCGGGGTCCGCGCCCCGTACCGGGGGCAGTACGGCGGTCTCGTCCGCCGGATCGGTCGGCACCGGGGGCAGTACGGCGGTCTCGTCCGCCGCGCCGGCCGGCACCGGCGGCAGCACCGCCGTCTCGTCCGCCGCGCCGGAGGGCGCCGGAGGCTGCGGCAGTTCCGCCGTCGTCTCGGAGTCGGTGTCCCGGTCCCGGACGGGCCGCAGCACGGCCGTCTGCTCCGCGGGACCGCCCGGATCCGCCGGACCGGCCGAATCCGCCCGGCCGCCCGGCGCGTTCCCCGGCGTCACGACGGGCGTGGGCACCGTCACGGCCTCCGGCGGGGCCGACGCGGCATCGGGAACCACCGGGCGCGGACCGGCCTGCACCTCGGCCGCGGCCCGCTCGGCCGCCCTGCGGGCCTCCTCGGCACGCAGCAGCGCCTCCTCGGCCTTGCGCTGCTTCTCCAGGCGCCGCGCCTCGGCGTCGGCGTGCAGCCGGGCCTGTTCCTCGGCCTCCCTGCGCCGCCGCTCCTCCTCGGCCCGGCGGCGGGCCTCCTCCTCGGCGCGGGCCTTCTCCTCGGCGAGCAGCCGCTGCCGCTCCTCCTCGGCCCGGCGCCGCGCTTCCTCGGCCCGCTGCCGGGCCTCCTCCGCCTGCCGTTCGGCCTCCCGGCGCTGCGCCTCCTCCAGCTCGCGCCGCTTGCGCTCCTCCTCCTCGGCGCGCAGCTTGGCGAGCTGCTCCTGGCGCTCCCGCTCCAGGCGCTCCTCCTCGGCCTTGCGGGCGGCCTCCTCCTCGGCCCTGCGGCGGGCCTCCTCCTCGGCCTTCCTCCGCGCCTCCTCTTGGGCCTTGATCTCCGCTTCGGACAGCGGCAGCACGGTGTCGAGCCGGTGCCGGATCACGGTCGTGACGGCCTCGGGCTCCTGACCGGCGTCGACGACCAGGTAGCGGCCGGGGTCGGAGGCGGCGAGGGTGAGGAAACCGGCCCGCACGCGTGCGTGGAACTCGGCGGGCTCCGACTCCAGCCGGTCCGGGGCCTCCGTGAACCGCTCGCGGGCGGTCTCCGGGGAGACGTCGAGCAGGACGGTCAGGTGCGGGACGAGTCCGTTGGTCGCCCAGCGGTTGATGCGGGCGATCTCGGTCGGGGACAGGTCGCGGCCCGCCCCCTGGTAGGCCACCGACGAGTCGATGTACCGGTCGGAGACGACGACGGCCCCCCGCTCCAGGGCGGGCCGTACGACGGTGTCGATGTGCTCCGCCCTGTCGGCGGCGTACAGCAGCGCCTCCGCCCGGTGCGACAGGCCCGCCGACGACACGTCCAGCAGGATGGAGCGCAGCCTCTTGCCCACCGGCGTCGCCCCGGGCTCACGGGTGAGCACGACCTCGTGGCCCTTGGCGCGGATCCACTCGGCGAGGGCCTCGGCCTGGGTGGACTTGCCGGCGCCGTCGCCGCCCTCCAGGGCGATGAAGAAGCCGTTGCCCGCCGCCGGGGCCGTGTCGGGGTCGTCGCCGCCGAGCAGCGCGTCCCGCAGGTCGTGCCGCAGCGGGACCCCGGAGCGGTCGTCGGCCTTGGCCAGCACCAGCGCGGCCACCGGCAGCAGCAGCGCGCCGACCAGCATCAGCGTGAACGCCGCGCCACCGTGCGCGAACACGAACTTGCCGTTCTCCAGGCGGTGCGGGCCGATGAGCGCCGCCACCAGGGGCGCGATCAGCGCGCCGAGCGCCACGAAGACCCGTACCACCGCGTGCAGGTGTTCGGTCGTGCGCGGCCGGCGGTACTCCTCGCTCTCCTGGTCGAGGAGGGTGTGCCCGGTGTTGGCGGCGACACCGGCGCCGATGCCGGCCAGCGCGGAGATCAGCAGCACGCTGGTCACGTCCGGGACCAGACCGGCGGCCAGCAGCGCGATTCCGGTGAAGGCGATCGCCAGCGCCAGCATCCGGCGACGGGAGAGCGAGGGCAGGAGGGAGGGCGCCGTACGGATGCCGACGCCGACCCCGCCGGTCAGCGCGAGCACCAGCAGCCCGTACAGCACCGGACCGCCGCCCAGGTCCTTGGCGTGCAGGACGGCCACGGCCACGGCGGCGGAGATCGCCGCGGCGACGGCGGCGCAGGCCAGGACGAACAGCGGCAGCGCGCCCGTGCGGCCCTTGTCGGTGCCCGTGCCGCTCTTGGGGCGGCGCAGTCCCTCGAGCGGGGACCGCGCGCGCGGGGTGCGCGTGGCGGGCAGTTCCAGGGAGGTCAGCACGGACAGCGAGGCGGCGAACAGACCGGCCGCCACGTACGCCCCGAGGGCCGCCTGGTGCTGGGCGAACCAGGCGATCCCGGCGCCCAGCAGGTTGTTGAACAGCGAGGCGACGACGAGGGCGACGGCGGCCAGGGGGACCGCGACGAAGCCGGTGCGCAGTGACAGGCGGCGCAGCGCGTCCATGTGGTCCGGCAACGGCCGCACCGTCGCGCCCTCAGGGGGCGGGGCGGGCAGCAGCGCCGGGGCCGCGCTCTCCCGGCACACGGTCCAGAAACGCTCGGCGACCCCGCTCACGAAGGCGGTGACCAGCAGGAGGGCCGGCGCGTCGGCAGGGGTCCAGTCGATCCACAGCGGGGCGACGATCAGCAGGGCGGCGCGCAGCCCGTCGGCGCCGACCATGGTCCAGCGGCGGTCGAGCGGGCCCTCTTGTGCGGTGAGCGAGGTGAGCGGTCCGAGCAGGACGGCTCCGAAGAGGAGGGTCGCCAGGACGCGCGCCGCGAAGACGGTCGCCACCGCGAACGCCACGCCCCGGTAGCCCCCGCCGAACGAGCCTTCGGCGATCGCGGCCTGCAGGGCGAGGACGACCAGCACGAAGAGCGTGAGGGTGTCGCCGACACCGCTCACGAGCTGCGCGCTCCACAGCCGCTTCAGCTGGGGCCGCCGCAGCAGCGCACGGACGGCGCGCTCACGGGAGTCCGCCACGAGGGTGTCGTCGGGGGCCGGGTGGTGGGCCGTCGGCTGCTCGGCTCGCGTCATGGATTCAGCCTATCGGCAGCGGCTGACAGCCTGTGATGGCCGTCCGGGCGTGCGCACACCCCGACACCAAAGTGATGCCGGGGCGTTCTCTTCGCGAAGTACTCGTGTGACTTGTGTGAAGGACCGGCGGGTGCCGGGCCACCGGGGTACCGGACCCTCAGTGGTCCGGCACTCGGCCGGTCCTCCGGCGTTTCGCCCCGGTCCTGCGCCGCCTCGCCTCAGTCCTCCGCCGCCTTGGAGGCGGTCGCCTTCTTCGCGGTGGTCTTCTTGGCGGTGGTCTTCTTGGCGGCCGTGGTGGTCTTCTTCGCGGCCGTCTTCTTCGCCGCGGTCTTCTTCGCCGGGGCGGCCTTCTTCGCGGGCGCCTTCTTCGCCGTCTTCTTGGCCGGCCCCTTGGCCCGCTTCTCGGCGAGCAGCTCGAAGCCGCGCTCCGGGGTGATCGTCTCGACGCTGTCGCCGGAGCGCAGGGTCGCGTTGGTCTCCCCGTCGGTGACGTACGGGCCGAACCGGCCGTCCTTGACCACGACCGGCTTGCCGCTGACCGGGTCCTCGCCCAGCTCCTTCAGCGGCGGCTTGGCGGCGGCGCGACCGCGCTGCTTCGGCTGGGCGTAGATCGCCTGCGCCTCTTCCAGCGTGATCGTGAAGATCTGGTCCTCGGACTGCAGGGAGCGCGAGTCCGTGCCCTTCTTCAGGTAGGGGCCGTACCGGCCGTTCTGCGCGGTGATCTCCACGCCGTCCGCGTCCGTGCCGACGACGCGCGGCAGCGACATCAGCTTCAGGGCGTCCTGGAGGGTGACCGTGTCCAGCGACATCGACTTCAACAGCGAGGCCGTACGCGGCTTGACCGCGTTCTTGCCGGTCTTCGGAGTGCCCTCGGGCAGCACCTCGGTGACGTACGGGCCGTAGCGGCCGTCCTTGGCGATGATCTGGTGGCCGGTCTCCGGGTCGGCGCCCAGCTCGAAGTCACCGCTCGGCTTGGCGAGCAGCTCCTCCGCCAGCTCGACGGACAGCTCGTCCGGCGCCAGGTCCTCGGGGATGTCCGCGCGCTGGTGCTGCTCGGTGTCCTTCTCGCCGCGCTCGATGTACGGGCCGTACCGGCCGACCCGCAGCACGATGTCGTTGCCCACGGGGAACGACGACACCTCGCGCGCGTCGATCGCGCCCAGGTCGGTCACCAGCTCCTTGAGACCGCCGAGGTGGTCCCCGTCGCCGTTGCCGGCGTCGGCCGCGGCGCCCGTCACGGACCCCTCGCCGAAGTAGAACCGCTTCAGCCACGGCACGGCCTGTGCCTCGCCGCGCGCGATGCGGTCGAGGTCGTCCTCCATCCTGGCGGTGAAGTCGTAGTCGACGAGCCGCCCGAAGTGCTTCTCCAGGAGGTTGACCACGGCGAAGGACAGGAAGGACGGCACCAGGGCCGTGCCCTTCTTGAAGACGTAGCCGCGGTCGAGGATCGTGCCGATGATCGACGCGTACGTCGACGGGCGGCCGATCTCGCGCTCTTCCAGCTCCTTGACCAGCGAGGCCTCGGTGTAGCGGGCCGGGGGCTTGGTGGCGTGCCCGTCGACCGTGATCTCCTCGGCGCTCAGCGGGTCACCCTCGGTGACCTGGGGCAGGCGGCGCTCGCGGTCGTCGAGCTCGGCGTTCGGGTCGTCGGCGCCCTCGACGTAGGCCTTCAGGAAGCCGTGGAAGGTGATCGTCTTGCCGGACGCGCTGAACTCGGCGTCCCGGCCGTCTGCGGCGGTGCCACCGATCCTCACGGTCACGCTGTTGCCGGTCGCGTCCTTCATCTGGGAGGCGACGGTCCGCTTCCAGATCAGTTCGTAGAGCTTGAACTGGTCGCCGGTCAGGCCGGTCTCGGCGGGCGTGCGGAAACGATCACCCGAGGGGCGGATCGCCTCGTGCGCCTCCTGCGCGTTCTTGACCTTGCCGGCGTACGTACGGGGCGTGTCCGGCAGGTACTGGGCGCCGTACAGCTGCGTGACCTGGGCGCGGGCGGCGTTGACCGCCGTGTCGCTCAGGGTCGTGGAGTCCGTACGCATGTACGTGATGTAGCCGTTCTCGTACAGCTTCTGCGCGACCTGCATGGTCGCCTTCGCGCCGAAGCCGAGCTTGCGGCTGGCCTCCTGCTGGAGCGTCGTCGTGCGGAACGGGGCGTACGGCGAGCGGCGGTAGGGCTTGGACTCGACGGACCGCACGGAGAAACGGGTGTTCTCCAGGGCGGCGGCGAGGGCGCGGGCGTTCGCCTCGTCGAGGTGGAGGGTGTTCGCGCTCTTCAGTTGCCCCAGGGAGTCGAAGTCGCGGCCCTGCGCGACCCGCCTGCCGTCGACGGTCTGCAGACGGGCGACCAGCGACGACGGGTCCGACGGGTCCCCCGCCCGGCCGGTGGAGAAGGTGCCCGTCAGGTCCCAGTACTCGGCGGAACGGAAGGCGATGCGCTCGCGTTCCCGCTCCACGACGAGCCGGGTGGCGACGGACTGGACCCGGCCCGCCGACAGACGCGGCATGACCTTCTTCCACAGCACCGGCGAGACCTCGTAGCCGTACAGGCGGTCGAGGATGCGGCGGGTCTCCTGGGCGTCGACCATGCGCTGGTTGAGATCGCGCGGATTGGCGACGGCCGCCCGGATCGCGTCCTTGGTGATCTCGTGGAACACCATCCGCTTGACCGGGACCTTGGGCTTCAGGACCTCCAGGAGGTGCCACGCGATGGCCTCGCCCTCGCGGTCCTCATCGGTGGCGAGGAAGAGTTCGTCGGAGTCCTTCAGCAGGTCCTTGAGCTTCTTGACCTGGGCCTTCTTGTCGGCGTTGACCACGTAGATCGGCTCGAAGTCGTGGTCGACGTCCACGCCGAGGCGGCGGACCTCGCCGGTGTACTTCTCCGGCACCTCCGCGGCGCCGTTGGGGAGGTCGCGGATGTGCCCGACGCTCGCTTCGACGACGTAGCCGGGGCCGAGGTAGCCCTTGATCGTCTTCGCCTTGGCAGGCGACTCGACGATGACGAGTCGGCGGCCGCCCTGTGCGGTCTCGCTGGTCGGGGACAACTTCGCTCTTCTCTCCGGTCGACGCCGGGCCCCCAGGCCTTGGTCCGGGGGCGCGGCGTTGCTGTGTGGCTATCTCTTGTGACGCTGCGGAGTGTGACGGTACATCCCGCCCCCGTGTCAAACGGGAAAAGCTCACAACGGCCACTCGAACGGTAACCCGACTACCGCCCTTCCTGCCGCCCGGAGTCTCCAGCCGACCGACCGACCCTGTCCGGAGCGTGACGCTTCCTTTACGGGGACGACAGGGTGGGGGCGGTCCTCAGAGGCGGGTCAGACAGTACGTTCCGAGGCCCAGCGCGATCACCGCGGCGAGGCCCGCGAAGGTCGCCGATGCGACCCGATTCACACCGGCGGCGACCGGCTCACCACGTCGGAGCCGAGTGGCGGTCCACACCAGCAGTGCGGCTCCGAACAGGGCGAACACCGCTCCCGTGAAGATCGCCGGTCCGCTCTCCATGACTTCGCGCGCCCCCTGTCCGCCGTTCATCGGTGCCCGGCGCGGGGAGAGTGACACGTCCGGGCGGCGGGCGGGCGAACCATGGGTGAACACCGGGGCGACCACGCTCCGCGCGCTCCTTCGCGCCCCGCGGGACGGCCGGTGGGGCGCCGGTAATTTTCCGGTCGAATATTTCCGTCGGCGGGACGCGGAAGCGCGAGGACCCGATTCCGGGCGCTTGGCCGGTTTCCGACGGCCGGGGTCAGCAGGTCCCAAGGGGAGGGGGCGGGCCGGGCCGTACGGAGCGTGGGTCAAGGCCCGGCCGGGCCGGACGGCGCCGGCCGATGCGCCGCCCTCCCGGCGTCCGGGGCGCCGGATCCCCCGGCCGGTCCTCTCTCTCCGGCCTCGAGCCCCACGCTCCCGGACCGGCGCACCCCGGCCCCGGCTCACCCCGCCGGCTCGAGGAAACCCTGTTCCACCAGCAGCCGGATCTGCGCCGGCGTGCGGTCGCGCAGGATCACGGGGTCCTCGCCCATCAGCTGGGCGATGGCGTCGAGGATGCGGCCCGCGCTGAGCGTGCCGTCGCAGACGCCCGCGAAGCCGGCGCCGACGGTGTCCACCTTGGTGGCGCGGCGCATCCCGCGGTGCTGGCGCAGCACCACGTACTCGGGGTCCTCGGCGCCGGGCAGCCCCACCTGCTCCTGGACCACCTCGGCGGCGAGCTTGAAGTGTCCGGCGAGCAGGGCCGCGTCGTCGTGACCCCGCAGGTAGTCGAGGCGTTCGAAGTGGGCCCGGATCGTGTCCCCGAGCGGCTGTTCGATCGGATGCGGCCATTCCTCCACGGTGACCGAGGGCTCGGCGGCCCCGGTCCTGCGCAGCGTGATCCAGCCGAAGCCCACGCCCTTGACCTTCCGCGCCTCGAACTCGTCCAGCCAGGCGTCGTAGCGCGCCTGGTACTCGGCCGGGTCGGCCCGGTGGTCACCGGCGTCCCTCAGCCACAGCTCGGCGTACTGCGTGACGTCCTGCACCTCGCGCTGCACGATCCACGCGTCACACCCGCGCGGCACCCACGACCTGAGCCTGTCCTGCCAGTCCTCCCCTTCCACGTGCTGCCAGTTGGCGAGGAACTGCGCGAACCCGCCCTCGTTCAGCCGTTCCCCCGCTCCTTGAACGAGCGAGCGGCACAGATCGTCCCCGCCCATCCCGCCGTCGCGGTACGTCAGCCGGGCGCTCGGCGAGATCACGAAGGGCGGGTTGGACACGATCAGCTCGTACGTCTCCCCCTGCTTGACGGGCTCGAAGAGCGAGCCCTGGCGCAGGTCGGCGGCGGGGGCACCGGACAGCGCGAGGGTGAGCGCGGTGATGTGCAGGGCGCGCGGGTTCAGGTCGGTCGCCGTCACGCGCGTGGCGTGCCGGCCGGCGTGCAGCGCCTGGATGCCGGAGCCGGTGCCGAGGTCGAGCGCCGTACCGACGGGTGTGCGGACGGTGATGCCCGCGAGGGTGGTGGACGCGCCGCCGGCACCGAGCACGACGCCCTCGTCGCGGCTGCCGATGCCCCCCGCGCCGCCGACCGCGCAGCCCAGGTCGGACACGATGAACCAGTCCTCGCCGCCGGGACCGCCGTACGGCCGTACGTCCACGGCCGCGGCGACGTCGCTCCCGGCGGCGCCGCCCGGGCGCACCAGCCAGCCGCTCTCCAGGCACTCCTCGACGGGCAGCACGTCCGCCACGCGCGCGTGCGGCACCGGCTGCTGGAGCAGGAAGAGCCGTACGAGTGCTTCCAGGGGCGTGTCGCCGCGGGTCGCCCGGAGCGCGGGCACGGTCTCGCTACGGGCCAGCGCCGCGTAGGCGGGCGCGCCGAGCAGTTCCAGCAGCCCGTCGGCGGTGAAGGAGGCGCCGAGCAGGGCGTCGCGCAGCCGGGCGGCGATGTCGGGGCGGTCGGCGGACGGCAGGGAGGGCACGGTGGCGTTACTCACGCCCCCCATTGTCACCCGCGGGCCGGGCTCAGCCGGTGGTCGCCGATGTCGAGGCGGACACCTTCTTGCAGCTCGTCTGCTGGGCGATGGCGTCCTTGACGTCGCCCTGCTCCAGGTTCTGCAGCGCCGCGGTGCCGCTCTGGCTCTGCTTCTGCAGGTCCGTCATCTGGGTGGCGATGTCGTGCAGCCCGGTGGCGAACTTGCCCTGGTTCTTCGTGTCGAGGGCGTCGACCTTCTTCTTCAGGTCGGCGTAGGCCGCGGAGAGGTCGTTCAGGTTCTTGACGGCGGCCTGCTGCCGCTGGGCACCGTCGTCGACCCCGGGAGGCGCCCCGGCGCCGCTGATGGCCGCGGCGAGCGCCTTGTAGCCGTCGGACATGTCCTGGAAGGCCTGGGAGTCGGTCTTCTGGATGGTCGCCGGCGGGTTGGAGGTGTCCGAGGCGGTCTTCGTGATCGCGGCGTTGGCGGCCTTGATCTTGGCGTCCTGCGCCGGGACCGCGTCGCAGACCTGCTTGGCCCACGCGTCCAGCTCGGGGTTGCCCTTGTCGCCGCTGCTGCATCCCGTCAGCGCCACTGCCAGTACCGCACCGCCGGACAGCGCGGCCGCGAGCTTCTTGTTCACCGGTTTGGTCCCTTCCATGGCTCTCGGCCCCCGGAATCTACACGCCGGACAGCGGACATCCCAGTAATAACATCCGTTAAGACCGTATTGAGACTGTTTGAACCATGCGAGAGAAGGCTCACGGTGAGGCGGCCCCACATGCGGGAGCGGGCGGACGGCGCGTCAGTCCGCGCCCTCCGCCCGCCCCTTGAGCAGTGCGTCGACAAGGCGGTCTACGAAACCACCGCGGGATCAGCCGGTTTGGACGTCCGCTCCGCGTTTCCCTCCTCGTCCCCCACGGCGATGCCGCGCCGCTTGGAGACGTACACCGCGCCGACGATCACGACGAGCGCGAGGACCGCGATCGCGATCCGTACGCCGAGGTTCTTGTCCGCTCCGTAGGAGAACTTGATCACCGCGGGCGCGATGAGCAGCGACACCAGGTTCATGACCTTCAGCAGGGGGTTGATCGCGGGACCGGCGGTGTCCTTGAAGGGGTCGCCGACCGTGTCGCCGATCACCGTCGCCGCGTGGGCCTCGCTGCCCTTGCCGCCGTGGTGGCCGTCCTCGACGAGCTTCTTGGCGTTGTCCCAGGCGCCGCCGGAGTTGGCGAGGAACACCGCCATCAGCGTGCCCGCGCCGATCGCGCCCGCCAGGTACGAGCCGAGCGCCCCGACGCCGAGCGTGAACCCGATGAAGATCGGTGCCATGACGGCGAGCAGGCCGGGCGTGGCGAGCTCTCTGAGGGCGTCCTTGGTGCAGATGTCGACGACCTTGCCGTACTCGGGCTTCTCGGTGAAGTCCATGATCCCGGGGTGCTCGCGGAACTGCCGCCGCACCTCGAACACCACGGAACCCGCCGACCGCGACACCGCGTTGATCGCCAGCCCCGAGAAGAGGAAGACGACCGCCGCGCCCGCGATCAGGCCGACGAGGTTGTTCGGCTGGGAGATGTCCATGATCAGGCTCATCGGCGCGCCCGGTCCGGACAGCTTCTCGCCGACGTCGCGCGCTCCGGTGGTGATGGCGTCGCGGTACGACCCGAAGAGCGCCGACGCCGCCAGCACGGCGGTGGCGATGGCGATGCCCTTGGTGATGGCCTTGGTGGTGTTGCCGACCGCGTCCAGGCTGGTGAGCACCTGCGCGCCCGCGCCCTGCACATCGCCGGACATCTCCGCGATGCCCTGCGCGTTGTCGGAGACCGGGCCGAAGGTGTCCATGGCGACGATCACACCGACCGTGGTGAGCAGGCCGGTGCCGGCCAGGGCCACCGCGAACAGCGCCAGCATGATCGACGTGCCGCCGAGCAGGAACGCCCCGTACACGCCGAGACCGATCAGCAGGGCGGTGTAGACGGCCGATTCGAGGCCGACCGAGATGCCCGCGAGGACGACGGTGGCCGGGCCCGTGAGGGAGGTCTTGCCGATGTCCCGCACGGGGCGGCGGCTGGTCTCGGTGAAGTAGCCGGTGAGCTGCTGGATCACGGCGGCTAGCAGGATGCCGATGGCCACCGCGACCAGGGCGAGGATCCGCGGGTCGCCGTCCTTGCCCCTGATCGCCGCGTCGGTGACACCGTCGAGGTCGGCGTACTTGGCGGGCAGGTAGGTGAAGACCGCGACCGCCACCAGGGCCAGCGAGATCACCGCGGAGATGAAGAAACCGCGGTTGATCGCGGACATGCCGCTGCGGTCGGCGCGGCGCGGGGCGACCGCGAAGATGCCGATCATCGCGGTGAGCACGCCGATCGCGGGCACCAGCAGCGGGAAAGCGAGCCCGGAGTCGCCGAACGCCGCCTTGCCGAGGATGAGCGCGGCGACCAGGGTCACCGCGTACGACTCGAAGAGGTCGGCCGCCATGCCCGCGCAGTCGCCGACGTTGTCGCCCACGTTGTCGGCGATGGTCGCGGCATTGCGCGGATCGTCCTCCGGAATGCCCTGCTCGACCTTGCCGACCAGGTCGGCGCCGACGTCGGCGGCCTTGGTGAAGATGCCGCCGCCCACCCGCATGAACATGGCGATGAGGGCTGCGCCGAGGCCGAAGCCCTCGAGCACCTTCGGCGCGTCGGCCGCGTACACCAGCACCACACAGGAGGAGCCCAGCAGGCCGAGCCCCACCGTGAACATGCCGACGACGCCACCCGTGCGGAAAGCGATCTTCATGGCTTTGTGCGAGACGGTGGTGAGATCCTTTTCCGGCTCACCCTCCGCCGGAGTCGCTTCCCGGGCCGCCGCGGCTACGCGCACATTGCTGCGCACGGCCAGCCACATGCCGATATAGCCGGTGGCGGCCGAGAACGCCGCACCGATCAGGAAGAACACCGACCGTCCGGCACGCTGATTCCAGTCGTCCGCGGGCAGCAGCATGAGCAGGAAGAACACGAGGACGGCGAATACGCCGAGTGTGCGCAGTTGCCGGCCGAGATAGGCCTTGGCGCCTTCCTGCACCGCTTCCGCGATCTTCTTCATGCTGTCGGTGCCCTCGCCCGCCGCCAGTACCTGGCGCACCAGGACGCCCGCGACCACGAGCGCGGCCACCGCGACGGCCGCGATGACCGCCACGATGATCCGGTTGTCGTCGGTCAGGACTGCGACTGCGAAGGTTGTGGGGTGGTCAAGCTGATGAGGGGTAGAAAGCCCCGCCATTCGTCCTCCTTGACGCTTGGGCTGAGCTCAAGATGTGGACGGATTCTAGGTACCGGAACCTGATCTAAACAGAGCGCGGTAAACGGAATCAGCCTTCATCCGCTCTTCAGCAAATGATCGACATCGCGCCACTGAACCCGAAAGCGGTAATGCCCCAAAAGCATTGACGCTTGATCAAATTATCGGCTGTTGATCGTGATTTCATTCACGAATTCCGACGTATGTCGACAATAAGACAGGACGGCGAGGTGGGGCAACACGAAAAAGGACCCCGCTGAGCAGGGCCCTTCGAGTGATGCGGGGTGGTTCAGGCGAGTGCGACGGCCGGCGGTGCGGTCGGCCAGGTCATGCGGATCAGCCCGCCGTGTTCCCCGGTGCTGACCTCCACGTCGTCGACGAGGCCGCTGATGACCGCCAGGCCCATCTCATCCTCGTCGGCCTCCACGTCCGCGTCCGGGGCGGCTCCGGAGGACGTCCCCGGGACCGCGTGCGGCGCCTCGTCGCCGACCTCGATGGAGAACTGTTTCTCCTCTTCGATCAGGGCCACCTTCACCGGCGCCGTGATGCCGACGCTCTGGTGCAGCCCGACGGCACGGGAGCAGGCTTCGCCCACGGCGAGCCGGACCTCGTCCAGGACGGCCTCGTCCACCCCGGCCCTGCGCGCCACCGCTGCCGCCACCAGCCGGGCGGTCCTGACGTGCTCGGGCAGCGCGCTGAAGCGGAGTTCGACGGTGGCCATGCATCCCCCTCGGGACATCGGACTGCGGTCGGGGGCCGGGCCGCCGAGCCCTGGCCCCCTGATGAAACTTCTTCCGTCCGGGCGATCGGCGCCCGGGAAGCGGACGGACCAAAAAGACCGGGTCGATGCACACGGATCCCCTGAGCCCGTGGCACCTCGACGGCTGGGCCAGCCAGCCGACGGCCCGGGTCCGCCGACACGCTCGGGGCCGCCTCAGCGGCTCCGCAGGGTGCCGACGGCCCGGGGCCGGCCGGTGACCGAGGCCGCTCGGTCACCCGAGTCAGTCGGTGGCCGCCACCGCTTCCTCGACCGAGGTGTGAATCGGGAACACCTTGGTGAGGCCGGTGATACGGAAGATCTTCAGAATGCGCTCCTGGTTGCAGACCAGGCGCAGCGAGCCCTCATGGGCACGCACCCGCTTCAGGCCGCCGACCAGCACGCCGAGCCCGGTGGAGTCGAGGAAGTCCACGCCCTCCATGTCGACGACGAGGTGGAAATTCCCGTCGTTCACCAGCTCGACCAGCTGCTCGCGCAGCTTGGGCGCGGTATATACGTCGATTTCGCCACCGACCTCGACGACCGTACGATCGCCGACGGTACGGGTCGACAGGGACAGGTCCACGGATCCTCCAGCACCTTGCTATCGAGCGGTCGCCCTTCGGGCACCTCGGCTTGCGGCCCCTGGGGACGCATCGCCAGCCGCGATGGCATTCAATCACTTACCGGCAGGCGTGCACGACGCCTTGGCTCCATTGTCCGTCACGCCGGTGACACACTCGGTGCCGATGGCCAAGAATCAACGAACCGATCGACCCCCGACGGAGCCCGTGTCCCGGTTCTCGCCGGGCACGGTCCTGGACCGGCTCGCCTCGGGACCGAGCCGGGCCTCGCGCATCACTCATACGGAGCACTTGCCCCCGCGCGCGGGTCGCCATGCCGTTTGGCCTGATCGAATTCGCCCGGAAGTGATCGCCGCCGTCCAGGCATGCGGCATCGAACACCCCTGGGCCCACCAGGCACTCGCCGCCGAGCACGCCCTGGACGGCGATTCGGTGGTCGTCGCCACCGGCACGGCGTCCGGCAAGTCGCTGGCCTACCTCGTCCCCGTACTGTCCACGCTCCTGGACGGCTCGCGGGCGCCGAACGGGCGCGGGGCCACCGCCCTGTACCTCGCCCCCACCAAGGCCCTCGCGGCCGACCAGTGCCGTTCGGTGAAGGACCTCTCCCGACCGCTGGCTGCCGCGGTCCGCCCGGCCGTGTACGACGGCGACACTCCGTTCGAGGAGCGCGAGTGGATCCGGCAGTACGCCAACTACGTCCTGACCAACCCCGACATGCTGCACCGCGGCATCCTCCCCTCCCACCCCCGCTGGGCCTCCTTCCTGAAGGCGCTCAAGTACGTCGTCATCGACGAGTGCCACACCTACCGGGGCGTCTTCGGCTCCCACGTCGCCCAGGTCCTGCGCCGGCTGCGCCGGCTGTGCGCCCGCTACGGCGCCGCCCCGGTGTTCCTGCTGGCCTCGGCGACCGCCGCCGAGCCGTCCGTGGCCGCCCGCCGGCTGACCGGCCTGCCGGTGGTCGAGGTCGCCGACGACGCCTCCCCGCGCGGAGAGCTCGTCTTCGCCCTCTGGGAGCCCCCGCTGACCGAGCTGCACGGCGAGAAGGGCGCCCCCGTCCGCCGCACCGCCACCGCCGAGACGGCCGACCTGCTCACCGACCTCACCGTGCAGGGCGTCCGCTCGGTCGCCTTCGTGCGTTCCCGGCGCGGCGCCGAGCTGATCTCGGTGATCGCCCAGGAACGCCTGGCCGAGGTCGACCGCTCGCTCGCCCGGCGTGTCGCCGCCTACCGGGGCGGCTACCTCCCCGAGGAGCGCCGCGCCCTGGAGCGTGCCCTGCACTCCGGCGAGCTCCTCGGGCTGGCCGCGACGACGGCCCTGGAGCTGGGCGTGGACGTCTCCGGGCTGGACGCCGTGGTGATCGCCGGATATCCGGGCACGCGGGCCTCCCTGTGGCAGCAGGCGGGCCGGGCGGGCCGCTCCGGTCAGGGCGCCCTGGCGGTGCTGGTCGCCCGCGACGACCCGCTGGACACCTTCCTGGTCCACCATCCCAAGGCCCTGTTCGACCAGCCGGTGGAATCCACCGTCCTCGACCCCGACAACCCCTACGTCCTCGCCCCGCACCTGTGCGCGGCCGCCGCGGAGATCCCGCTGACCGAGGACGACCTGGAGCTGTTCGGGCCCGCCTCGGCGGAGCTGCTGCCGCAGCTGGAGGCCGCGAAACTGCTGCGCCGCCGTACGAAGGCCTGGCACTGGACCCGCCGGGAGCGGGCCGCCGACCTGACCGACATCCGCGGTGAGGGCGGCCGTCCGGTGCAGGTCGTCGAGGCCGGCACCGGACGCCTCCTCGGCACGGTGGACGCCTCGGCCGCGCACTCGACCGTGCACGAGGGCGCGGTCCACCTGCACCAGGGCCGTACGTACCTGGTGCGCTCCCTCGACCTGGAGGACTCCGTCGCCCTGGTCGAGCAGGCCGACCCGCCCTACTCGACGGTCGCCCGCGACACGACGTCGATCTCCGTCCTGGAGACGGACGTCGAGGTCCCCTGGGGCGCGGGACGGCTGTGCTACGGCTCGGTGGAGGTCACCAACCAGGTGGTCTCCTACCTGCGCCGTCGGGTCATCACCGGCGAAGTGCTGGGCGAGACGAAGCTCGACCTCCCTCCTCGGACGCTGCGCACGCGCGCGGTGTGGTGGACGGTCACCGAGGACCAGCTGGACGAGGCCCGGATCGGCCCGGAGATCCTCGGCGGCGCCCTGCACGCCGCCGAGCACGCCTCGATCGGCATGCTGCCGCTCTTCGCGACCTGCGACCGCTGGGACATCGGCGGGGTGTCGGTCCCCCTGCACCCCGACACGCTCCTGCCCACCGTCTTCGTGTACGACGGCCACCCCGGCGGCGCGGGCTTCGCCGAGCGCGCCTTCCACACCGCCCGCGACTGGCTCACCGCCACCCGCCAGGCCATCGCCTCCTGCGAGTGCGACGCCGGCTGCCCGTCCTGCATCCAGTCCCCCAAGTGCGGCAACGGCAACGATCCCCTGCACAAGCGGGGCGCGGTGCGACTGCTCACGGTGCTGTTGCGGGGGGCACCGGAGGAGAAGCCGGAATCGGAGGCGCCGGAGTCGGAGAAACCAGGGTCACGGAACCCGGAGGCGGAGAACCCGGAGGAGAGGCCGGTCCGGCAGGCCCCGCCCGCGCTCTGACCTCCGCCGCGAACGGTCCCTTGCCGGAGGCAGCCGTCACGTCCGAGATCTCGCCCACGATCACGCACCGCACCAGGCGTGCTCCCTGGGCCCGTACCACCCGGCCGGCCCGGGCGCAGGCCCCTGAGGTGCCCTCGGCCCAGTGGTCCGCCGCCGCGAGGGCCGCGAGGTCGGCGCCGCCGGCCGCGCGGTGCCGGGCGACGAGGACCTGGCCGAGGGCGAGGAGGGCACCGAAGACCGCGCACAGCACGGCGATGGCGGCGACACTCCAGACAGTGGCGGATCCCCGGTCGCGGCGGTGGCCCGAGAAGCGGCCTCTCATGGCCCCGCCCCCGCCCCCGCTCCCGCGGCGGGCGCGGCCGGCGGCCCGGCGCCGACGGCCTCCTCCGCCGCGGCCACGGCCTCCTCGCGCACCTCGAAGGGCAGGCCGGTCAGCACCGGCGGCTTCGCCACGACCGTCACCCGCACCTGGTCCGCCTCGCGGGCCACGGTGACCGTCGCGCCGTGCGGTGCCGCCTCACGGGTCACCGCCGCCACCGCGTCCGGGGCGTCCTGGCGGGCCGCCGCCCGGGCGCCGGTGCGCGCGGCGTCCACGCACCGGAGCTGCGCGGCGACCACGAGCAACCCCCAGACCAGCGCCATGGTGAACGCCACCAGCACCGGCAGCACCACGGCCGTCTCCGCGGTCACGAACCCGCGGTCCGCCATCCGTGGCCGGGCGCACCCTCGGTCCCGCACTCGGGCGCGCCCGCTCCAGTGCTCACATCCGCGCACTGAGGGCTCGCTTCACGATGGCCTGGAGTTCCGCCCGGACCTGCCCGCTCGTCACGACCTCGTAGAGCAGCATGGCGAAGCCCACCGCCGCGACGATGCCCATGGCGTACTCCGAGGTGACCATGCCCGCGTCCCGGCGCCACCGCGCCCGCAGCCGCCGCCCGGCCTCCTTCGGCCTCTTGCTCATCCCGACTCCCGTGTTCTCGTTCATCTCAACTCCGTGCCGTCCGTTCAACTGCGTGCCGTCCCCTCAACTCCGAGCCGTCCGTTCCGATGACACCTTCTGATCACTTCGTCCGTTGCGTCCCCTCGGCTGCCCCGTCACCCACCACCCCCTCCCAGCACGCCGCTCGCCAGCCCGATCACCACGGGCAGCACGCCGACCGCGATGAAGGCGGGCAGGAAGCACAGCCCCACCGGCGCGCTGACCAGGACGGCCGCCCGCCTGGCCCGTGCGGTCGCGGCCCGCGACCAGTCCGCGCGCGCGTCCGCCGCGAGCCGCGCGACCGGTGTGGCCGCCGGGAGCCCCGACGCGTCCGCCCGCTCCAGCAGCCGGGCCAGGGCACCCGCGCCCGGTATCGAGGCCAACCGGCGCCAGCCGTCCGCCGGTTCACCGCCCAGGCGCACCTCCGCGGCGCCCTGCGCCAGCGCCTCGCCGACGGGCCCTCCGAGGGCCTCGCCGACGGCTCGGGCGGCGACCACGGGGCCCGCTCCGGCCGCGATGCAGGCGGCCAGGAGGTCGGCGGCGAGCGGGAGCTGGCGGGCGGCGACCGCGGCGTCGAACGGAACCGCCCGGCCCGCTCCGTCCTCCTGCCGGCTCCGCCACCGCCACAGCGCCACGGCGACCGCCAAGCCGGCGACGGCCCCGCCTACGCCACCGACCAGCACCCACCCGGCGGCCACCACTCCGGCCACGGGCAGCCATCGCCGTGCCACGCCCCGGACATCCGCGGCCGGCCGTGCAGCCGGGGGACGCGCGGCCGGCAGTCCGGCCAGGCGACGCGGCGCCCAGCGCCCGCGCCGCGCCGTCTCGAGCCGCCGCACCAGCCATCCGAGGGCCGCGACCGCCGCGACGGCCGTCCCCAGCCTGTGGACGAGTTCGGCACTCATACCGACTCCGCCGCGCGCACGATCCGCGCGGACCACCACAGCCCGGCGGCCTCGAGCAGACCACCGACCAGCAGACATCCCATCCCCGCCCCGCTGTGCAGCAGCACGTGCAGAGGGGCGGCGCCCATGGCCGTGCCCAGCAGCAGACCGAGCACCGGCAGGGCGGCGAGCATCACCGCCGTGGCCCGCGCTCCCGCCAACTGGACCCTCAGGTCGGCCCGTTGATCCCGTTCGGCGCGCAGAGCCGCGTCGAGCCGGTCGAGGCCCGCCGCGAGCCCGGCCCCCTGGTCCACGGCCACCCGCCAGCAGGCCGCGAGCCCCAGCAGCCCCTCGGCGCCCGGTTGCCGGGCCGCCCCGGCGAGCGCACCCGGTACGTCGCCGCCGAACCTGGCCGCCGCGAGCACGCTCGCCTGCGCCTCACCGAGCCCGCCGGATTCCCGCGCGGCGAACAGCAGTGCCTCGCCCGGCTGCCGTCCGACGCGCACCTCCCCGGCGAGCGCCCCGCACAACGCGATCACCGCGTCCCCGCGCCGCTCACGCGCCCGCCGTGCCTCCCTGTCCAGGCGGATCCGGCGCAGCACCGGAACCCCGGCCGCCCCAGCGACGGCCGGAACGACCGAGGCGCCCAGCAGCGCCAGCGCCAGCCCGCCGGCAGGCGCCCACCACTCACCCCGAAACCGGCCGCCCAGCCGCCGCAGTGCACCGGCGATCCGCCGGGCTGAGGGCGGACCGGCCCCCACCACTGAGCCGCCCGCGAGCAGCAGCCGTGCCCGCCGCGCCCCGCGGTGCCGTCCGCCCGTCAGCCACGCCGCCGCTCCGACGCACGCCAGAGCGGCGCCCATGGCCACCTCGCCCGCCGAGACCTCACCCATCTCCCTCGCCTCCTTCGTCGCCATGGCCCTTCACGCCGTGGTCCCTCGCCCCGTGCCCCCTCGGCTCGCCACCCGGTCCGCCGCCGAGCTCACTGCGCAGCAGCCCGCGCAGCCGCTCCCATCCCCGCTCCCGCGCGAAGGCCTCCGGGCCCCAGCGCAGCGCCGGCACCGTCCGCACCAGCCCGCCGGGGTCCCGCTCCAGCACGTGCACCTCCGAGATGCGGCGCCGGCCGGCCCGGTCGCGCACGAGGTGCAGCACCAGTGACAGCGCGGCCGCCACCTGGCTGTGCAGCGCGGCCCGGTCGAGCCCGGCGGCCGTACCGAGGGCCTCCAGGCGGGCCGGGACGTCCGCCGCGGCGTTGGCGTGCACCGTGCCGCAGCCGCCCTCGTGCCCCGTGTTCAGCGCGGCCAGCAGATGCACCACCTCGGGGCCGCGGACCTCGCCCACGACGAGCCGGTCGGGGCGCATCCGCAGCGCCTGCCGCACCAGGTCCTCGAGGGTGACCAGGCCCGCGCCCTCCTGGTTGGCGGGTCTGGTCTCCAGCCGTACGACGTGCGGGTGGTCCGGCCGCAGCTCGGCGGAGTCCTCGGCGAGCACGATCCGTTCGCCGGGCCCGGCCAGCCCGAGCAGCGCGCTCAGCAGGGTCGTCTTGCCGCTGCCCGTGCCGCCGCTGACCAGGAAGGACAGCCGTGCCCGCAGCAGCCCCCGCAGGATCCGGTCCCCGCCGGGCGGCACCGTGCCCGCGGCGACCAGCTCGTCGAGCGTGAACGCCCGGGGCCGTACCACTCGCAGGGACAGGCAGGTGCAGCCGACGGCCACCGGGGGCAGCACCGCGTGCAGCCGGGTTCCGTCGGGCAGCCGGGCGTCGGCCCAGGGGCGGGCGTCGTCGAGCCGGCGTCCGGCCACTGCGGCCAGCCGCTGCGCGAGGCGTCGTACGGCCACCGCGTCGGGGAAGGTCACGCCGGTGAGCTCCAGCCCGCCGCCGCGGTCCACCCACACCCGGTCCGGGGCCGACACCAGGACGTCGGTGACCGACGGATCGGCGAGCAGTGGCTCCAGCGGCCCGCTGCCCACCAGTTCGGACCGCAACTCGGCGGCGGCTCCGAGGACCTCGGCGTCGCCGAGGACCCGTCCCTGTTCCCGAAGCGCCTGTGCCACGCGCGCGGGCGTCGGTTCCGCTCCGCTCTCGGCCAGCCACCGTCGCACACCGTCGAGCAGCGCCGGGGAGTCCGCCCGTTCGAGCCGGGGAAACGCGCTCATACGCCACCCGCCTCCGCCAGGGCCTGCTCCCAGAACCGTGTGCAGAAGCGCGCCAGCGGACCGCGGCCGGCCGCGCCGGGTGGTCTGCCGCCGCCGTCGGGACGCAGCAGCCCCGGTTCGACGGGCACCTCGCCGGCCAGGGGCAGGCCGAGCAGCCGGGCCACCTCGCGGTCGTCGAGCCCGGGGGCGTACGGCCCGCGTACCGCCACTCTGAGATCGCGCAGGACCATGCCGACGGCGGCTGCCACCCGTCCGGCCGCCGCGACGGCACGCAGTTCGGCGGGCACGACCAGGAGCGCGAGGTCGGTCTGGGCGAGCGCCTCGGCGACCCCGTCGTCCAGGCGGCGCGGCAGGTCGACGACGACGGTGCCCCCGCGTCGCCGGGCCGCGGCGAGCACCGCCCGCACGGCCTGGGACGGGATGGCGACACAGTCACCGCGGTCCCAGCTCAGTACTCGCAGGGAGTGCAGCCGGGGCAACGACTCCTCCAGGGCACCGCCGCCGACCCGGCCGCGTGAGGCGGCGAAGGCGGGCCAGCGCAGCCCGTCGGCGCCTTCTCCGCCGAGGAGTACGTCGAGTCCGCCGCCGAGCGGATCGGCGTCGACGAGCAGGGTGCGCAGTCCCTCGCGCGCGGAGGTGACGGCCAGTGCGCAGGCCAGGGTGGACGCGCCGGCCCCGCCCCGGCCGCCGATGACGCCGACGGTCAGCGCCGGGCGGCCCACGCCCTCGGCGACGTCGGCGATGCGGTCGACCAGCCACTGTTCGCCCTCGGGGAGCATCAGGACGTTGTCGGCGCCGATCTCGACGGCCCGCTTCCACACGCCGGCGTCGTCCTGGTCGCGGCCGACGAGTACCACCCCCTGCCGGCGGGTGGCCCCGCGGACGCGGTGCACCGCGTCGTCGCCGACCAGGACGAGCGGGGCCGCCTCCCAGCCGCTTCCTCGTTCCGGTACGCCGTGGTGGACCTCGGGTGTGGCGCCGGCCGCCGCGCACAGGCGCAGCAGGTCGTCGAGGAGTTCGGCGTCCTCGGTGATGATCAGTGGCTGCCCCGCGGTGGCGGGCCGTGGTTCCTGGGTGGCGGTCCTGGCCATGGTGTGTTCCCCCTTCGCCGCGTCGTGCGCGCAGTCCCCTGCGGCCACGCGATTCCCGTACGTGTGAAGAACCGGCGAGCGGTCTCCATATGAGCGACCGATACGAACCGGCCATAGACGCTCCGGCAAACAGGACCGGCCATGAACTCGCCGCGGTCGGAGCGCGCTGGAATCACGGTGCAGCGATCCGGGAAATCATGTGGATCTTGGTGGAAAACTGTGGACAACTCAGCGGTTGTGAATATCGCCATCGCTCATACCGGTGAGCCCGGTAACCGCCCCCGGCTCGACTTCCGCAGAGCACTCTGTCGGCTACCCTGAGTGACGAATCATGGGCAGGCGGGCACGGTGGTCGCGGGCGGGCACCGATGGCCCGGCAACCACGTGAAGGAAGAAGAAAACCCACCCGGACATGCGACGACCCCCGCCGGGGGGGAGAGCGGGGGTCGTCCCCACGGCCGACTCGGGGGGGGAGGAGTCGGGCCGGGTTAGCACGGTCGCGAACGATCCGTGACTTCCATGGTGTACCCGAGAGCCCTCTCAGGCAAACCCACGCGCCCCACCTTACGCCGAATGGTGGGCGCCTATGCTCAGGGTTGTGGAAAACCACTCCTTGCCCCGCACAGCGGCCTTCTTTGACCTGGACAAGACGGTCATTGCCAAGTCGAGCACGCTCACCTTCAGCAAGTCGTTCTACCAAGGCGGGTTGATCAACCGCAGGGCCGCGTTGCGTACCGCATATGCCCAGTTCGTCTTCCTGGTCGGCGGACTCGACCACGATCAGATGGAGCGCATGCGCGAGTACCTGTCGACGCTGTGCCGCGGCTGGAACGTGCAGCAGGTGAAGGATCTCGTCGCCGAGACCCTGCACGACCTGATCGACCCCATCATCTACGACGAGGCCGCTTCCCTCATAGAGAGGCACCACACCGCCGGACGCGACGTGGTGATCGTCTCCACGTCGGGCGCCGAGGTGGTCGAGCCGATCGGCGAGCTGCTCGGAGCCGACCGGGTGGTGGCCACCCGCATGGTCGTCGGCGACGACGGCTGCTTCACCGGTGAGGTGGAGTACTACGCCTACGGTCCGACGAAGGCCGAGGCGATCAAGGAGCTGGCGGAGTCGGAGGGATACGACCTCGCCCGCTGCTACGCGTACAGCGACTCGGCGACCGACCTGCCGATGCTCGAGGCCGTCGGCCATCCGCACGCCGTGAACCCCGACCGCACCCTGCGCCGCGAAGCACTCGCGCGCGGGTGGCCCATCCTGGACTTCCACCGGCCGGTGCGGCTCAAGAAGCGACTGCCCACGCTGTCCGTACCGCCGCGGCCGACCCTGGTCGCGGCCGCGGCGATAGGAGCGGTGGCCACCGCGGGCCTGGTCTGGTACGCCAGCCGGCGCCGCGGCTCAGTGGCCTGAACGACGTGTGACCGCTTTGGCCCCAAAAGTAAAGAACCGTGGGCAGGGGTTCCACTTACTCCCGGCTTGCAGTACAAAGGACGTAACGGCCCGCGAGACCGAAGGACATCCGAGAGGATCACCTTTAAAACGCATTTGGCCCCACGGACCGAGCATGAACACCGAGCACCCACGCGACGTCGACCCGTCGATTACGGGCCAGCCGCACCAGGTGACGGGCAAAGAACCCGACCTGATGGGCGACATATCGAGGACGCCTGGTAACTCGGTGATCATGCCAGCGGCGGTACGAGCACTCGTACCGCCGCAACCCTGTTCAGGCCCCTTCGAAGGGGCCTTCCCCCCGTCGGCTTCCCCTCAGGCCGCCCCGCGCTGCAGCGCCTCGCACACCGCCGTCGACTCGCGCACGCCCAGCTCCACCGCCCTGCCGCAGTGGGCGATCCAGGCCGTCATGCCCTCCGGAGTGCCGGAGACATAGCCGTCCAGGGCCGCCAGGTACGCCGCACGGCCCAGCTCGGCGTGACCCACCTCGGCCGGGCAGACGGATTTCGGGTCCAGACCGCTGCCGATCAGGACGATCCGCTCGGCCGCGCGCGCGACCAGGCCGTTGTGGGACGCGAAGGGGCGCAGCGCGAGCAGCTCGCCGTGCACGACCGCGGCCGTCACCAGCGCGGGCGCGGAACTGCCCGCGATGATCAGCTGGGAGAGGCCCTCCAGCCGCCCGGACACCTCCGCCGCGTCCGGCAGCGGCAGCTCGACCAGCGGTTCGTCGACCGGCTCACCCGCCTGGCGCGGCCGGCCGACCTCGGCGCCCTTGTCCGCCGCGGCGACCAGATGCAGCCGGGCCAGCACCCGCAGGGGCGACTGCCGCCAGATGGACAGCAGCTGACCGGCCTCGGCGGTCAGCCGCAGGGCCGCGCCCACCACGCGCGCCTCGTCGTCGCCGCTGAAGTCGGTGCGCCGGCGCACCTCCTCCAGGGCCCAGTCGGCGCCGGACAGCGCCGCGGAGCCACGGGCGCCGCGGAGCGCCGCCTCGGAGGTGACCGCGTTGCTGCGACGCCGCATGATCCGGTGTCCGTAGACCCGGTCCACGGCCTTGCGCACGGACTCCACGGACTCGGCCACACCGGGCAGCGAGCCCAGGGCCGCGAGCGGATCGGCGGACGCGCCTGTCGTACTCATGACTGCGACCCTACGCACCCAGGCGCCGCGCCCCACGATGGAGTGGTCTTCTTCACCCTTTCCACCACAGAGAGGAATCGATTGACTACTCTTGGTGAACATGAAAATTGCTTTCGTCGGAAAGGGCGGCAGCGGCAAGACCACACTGTCCTCCCTCTTCATCCGCCACCTCGCGGCGGCCGGCGCGCCGGTGGTCGCCATCGACGCCGACATCAACCAGCACCTCGGCGCCGCGCTCGGCCTCGACGACGCGCAGTCGGCCGCACTGCCCGCGATGGGTGAGCGGCTGCCGCTGATCAAGGACTACCTGCGCGGCAGCAACCCACGCATCGCCTCCGCCGCGACGATGATCAAGACGACGCCGCCCGGCGCGGGCTCGCGCCTGCTGCGGGTACGGGAGCCCAACCCCGTGTACGACGCCTGCGCACGACCGGTGGAACTCGACGGCGGCGCCGTCCGTCTGATGGTCACGGGCTCCTTCACGGACGCCGACCTGGGGGTCGCCTGCTACCACTCCAAGACGGGAGCGGTGGAACTGTTCCTGAACCACCTGATCGACGGCCGCGACGAGTACGTGGTGGTCGACATGACGGCGGGTTCGGACTCCTTCGCCTCCGGCATGTTCACCCGCTTCGACATCACGTACCTCGTCGCCGAGCCGACCCGGAAGGGAGTCTCCGTCTATCGCCAGTACAAGGAGTACGCCCGCGACTTCGGCGTCACCCTGAAGGTCGTCGGCAACAAGGTGCAGGGCCCGGAGGACCTCGACTTCCTGCGCGCGGAGGTCGGGGACGACCTGCTGGTGACCCTCGGGCACTCGGACTGGGTGCGCGCGATGGAGAAGGGCCGGCCACCCCGGTTCGAGCTCCTGGAGGACGCCAACAGCCGCGCCCTGCACGCCCTTCGGGCCGCCGCCGACGCGACGTACGAGCTGCGGGACTGGACGCGGTACACGCGCCAGATGGTGCACTTCCACCTGAGGAACGCGCAGTCCTGGGGCAACGAGCGCACCGGGGCCGACCTGGCGGCGCAGGTCGACCCCGCCTTCGTGCTCAGCGAGGCGGTCGCCACTCCCGCCTGACGGCCACCGCCCCGGTGCTCACCGCCCGGCCGCCGGCGCCCCCGGCACCCCCTTCGGGGCCGGGGCGCTGCGGCCCGACAGGAAGGACGCCCAGCCCTGCCTGGGGGCCTCGCCCACCTTCAGGGTGCGCAGCCTGGCCAGTACCTGCGGGTCCTGGGCGTCCAGCCAGTCGGCGAGCTGCCGGAAGGACACACAGCGCACCTCGGGCTTGTTGCACACCTGCTCGACGACCTGGTCGACGGCGTGCATGTAGGTGCCGCCGTTCCAGGACTCGAAGTGGTTGCCGATGACCAAGGGCGCGCGGTTGCCGTCGTAGGCGCGGTAGAAGCCCTTGAGCAGGCCGTCGCGCATCTGGTCGCCCCAGTAGTCGTACTTGGCGGGGTCTCCCTGGGTCGAGGTGCCGGACTGGTTGACCATGAAGTTGTAGTCCATGGTCAACTGCTCGTAGGAATGCCCGGGGAAGGGCACGAGCTGCATCGACAGGTCCCACAGGCCCTGCTTCCTCTTCGGCCAGACCTGGTCGTTGACCCCGCTGGTGTCGTAGCGGAAGCCGAGCTCTCGCGCCGCCTTCATGAAGTTCTTCTGCCCCTCCAGGCACGGGGTGCGGGCGCCGATGAGCTCCTTGTCGTAGTCGAAGGGCAGCGGAGCCGCCTTCGTCATGCCGGTGTTGGTCTTCCAGGTCTTCACGAACTGCTTGGCCTGGGCGATCTCGCTCTTCCACTCCTCGACCGACCACGTGCCGACCCCGCCGTCGTCGCCGCAGAAGTGGCCGTTGAAGTGGGTGCCGATCTCGTTGCCCTCCAGCCACGCCAGACGCAGCTGCGTGACGGTGTCCGTGATGCCCTGCTCGTCGTTGAAGCCGATCTCGGAGCTGCCCGGCGAGTGCTGCGGCGGCTTGTAGAGGTCGCGCTTCTCCTTCGGCAGCAGGTACACGCCGCTGAGGAAGTACGTCATCGTCGCGTTGTTGGCCTTGGCGACCTCGCGGAAGTGGGAGAACAGCTTCTGGCTGTCCTCGCCCGCCCCGTCCCAGGAGAAGACCACGAACTGCGGAGGCTTCTGACCGGGTTCGAGCCGCTCGGGTCTGGGCAGGTGCGGCTGCGATCCGGTGTACGCGGTGGACCCGTCGCCGATCAGCCGGAGCACGCTGTTGGGCGGTGGGGCTCCCTTCTGCGGGCCGGGCGCCCCTTCCTTCGAACCGCTGGAGCCGCCGGCGCAACCGGCCAGCGACGCGGCACAGGCCGCGGCGGCCATGGCTCCCGCGGCGATCCTCTGGGTGGCGGCCATGTTCCGCCCACCTTCTTCCTTCTCTCAGACAAACGCTGATCAGGGCGTTCTGCGGTGATATGCCGGGTTGTGCCGACAGTGCCGCCAAGGTCGCACGGGGTCAGGAAATGAATTAATACGACAAGCCGATAAACGGTCCGCATCATTCGGGCGAGTGAATTAGTGCGCCATTTGCGCCAAAAGTCCATGTACGACCTTTACTTTGCATTACGATTCTTTTACTGAGTGTTGATCCATGCGTCGTCCATCCCGCCACTGCACGCCGTGCCCCACAGCCGCGACCCGATCCGCGACCGCGCTGCCCCGGAGGAGACGGGAAACATGTCAGCCTGCGCACCCACCCAGCCCCAGACCCCGCCGCCCGTCGAGCGCCCCCGCCGGCCGCACAGTCCGCCGCGCCGCTTCCGCGTCGCCGGCGCCGACGTGTCCGCGTCGATCGCCGTCTTCCTGATCGCCCTGCCCCTGTCCCTCGGCATCGCCCTCGCCACGGGCGCCCCGCTCCAGGCCGGGCTGGTCGCCGCCGCCGTCGGCGGGATCGTCGTCGGGCGGCTGGGCGGCTGCCCGCTCCAGGTCAGCGGCCCCGCCGCCGGACTCACCGTCGTCACGGCCGACTTGATCGACCGCTACGGATGGCGGGCCACCTGCGGTATCACCGTCCTCGCCGGCCTCGCCCAACTCGTTCTGGGCTGCCTGCGCGTGGCACGCTCGGCGCTCGCCGTGAGCCCGGCCGTGGTGCACGGCATGCTCGCCGGCATCGGCCTCACCATCGCCGTCGCCCAGCTGCACATCGTGCTCGGCGGCAGCCCGCACAGTTCCGTCCTCGACAACGTCCGTGCCCTGCCGGAGCAGTTGGCCCAGGTGCAGCCCGCCGCCGTGGGGATGAGCGCGCTGACGCTGGCCCTGCTGCTGGCCTGGCCGCGGTTGCCCGGCCGCCCGGGCCGTGTGCTGCGCAGGATCCCGGCCGCGCTCGTCGCGGTCGCCGGGGCCACCGCGACCGCCTCGCTCACCGGGCTGACCCTGCCCAGGGTCGACCTGCCGTCCTGGCGCAGTCATGCCCTGGCCGGACTGCCCGAGGGACCGGTGTCCGGTGTCGCCGCCGCCGTGCTGGCCACCACGCTCGTGTGCAGCGTGCAGTCGCTGCTCGGTGCGGTCGCCGTGGACAAGCTGGTCGCCGGGCGCCCCGGCCCGCAGGCCCGCGTCGGCCGCTCGAAGCTGGACCGGGAGCTGCTGGGCCAGGGCTCGGCCAACATCGTCTCCGGGGCGCTCGGCGGGCTGCCGGTCGCGGGGGTGGCCGTGCGCAGCACGGCGAATGTGCAGAGCGGCGCCGTGAGCCGGAACTCCACGATGCTGCACGGCGTTCTCGTAGTGGCCGCCGCGCTGCTGATGGTCCCGGTCCTGGAGCTCATCCCGCTCGCCTCGCTCGCGGCCCTGGTGATGGCCGTCGGCATCCAGATGGTGTCCCTGCACCACATCCGCACGGTGACCCGCCACCGCGAGGTGCCGGTGTACGCCGCCACCACCCTCGGCGTGGTCGTCCTGGGCGTCCTGCAGGGGGTGCTCTCCGGGGTCGCCGTGGCCGTCGCCCTCGCCCTGCACCGCCTCGCCCGCACCCGCATCACGCACGAAGAGAAGGGAGGAGTCCATCACCTCCGCGTGAGAGGCCAGTTGACGTTCCTCGCGGTGCCCCGCCTCAGCCGGGCCCTGCATCTCGTACCGCAGGGCGCCCACGCCGTCGTGGAGCTGGACGGTTCGTTCATGGACCACGCGGCGTACGAGTCACTGCAGGACTGGCAGCACGCACACACCGCGCAGGGCGGCTCGGCCGAACTGACCGGCCGCCGGGGCGGTGTCCGGACCGCCACGCCCGGGCGGCGCACGTCCAGACCGCCGGGCGAGCCGGCGCGGTCGGCGCGGGAGGGGCAGCGGCCGTCCCAGCTCCTCCTCACCTGCGCCGACTCACGGCTCGCCACCTCGGTGATCACCTCCAGTGGTCCGGACGATCTCTTCGTCGTGCGCACCATCGGCAACCTGGTCCCGCTCCCCGGCGAGGAGAGTGGGGACGACTCGGTGGCGGCCGCCGTCGAGTACGCGGTGGACGTGCTGGAGGTGCGCTCCATCACGGTGTGCGGGCACTCCGGGTGCGGGGCCGTGCAGGCGCTGCTCGACTCCGATCCGGGCGGTGCCCGGACACCACTGGGGCGGTGGCTCCGGCACGGGCTGCCGAGCCTGGAGCGCATGGCCGACGACACCCGCCCCGGAGCACGGCTGGCCGGCCGGTCCGCCGCGGACGCGGTGGAGCAGCTCTGCCTGGCCAATGTGGTCCAGCAACTGGAGCACCTGCGTGCGCACGAGTCGGTGGCGCGAGCTCTGCGGGAGGGAGCGCTGGAACTGCGCGGGATGTACTTCCACGCGGGGGAGGCCCAGGCGTACCTGCTCGACGACGCGAGCGGGGACGAGCTGTTCGACCGCGTGCGGGAGGCGGACCTGTCGGCCTGACCCGCTCTCCCCGCGGGCGCCCGGGGCCCGCCCGGCCGACGGGCTCCGGTGCGCAGGGGGCGCTCCTGCCCATAGGGGGTGTCTGACACATGCCCGCGGCGTCGCGACGCCTGGCACGCACGCTCGCCGCGTTGGCGGAGTGCCCACGTGGGGGAGCCCCGTGGGCACACCGGCGCCGT